>QNFN01000250.1 GCA_003645555.1 Gammaproteobacteria bacterium
CCAAAATGTGTAGATCAAGGCGGAAAAATGCAGGAATAGTGAGCCTATTCCAAGCTTTGCCAACGCAGAGCTACGCTTTTTGGCAAAGCGAACAGTAACTGAACTTTGCGCATGGCCCACTAGGCACGGCCAAGGCAGGGTATTACGAGCGCCAGATACGAGTCCATCAATTGATCAGGGGTCCCCTGGCGCCCCCTCCAGTGCGGCCTGGACAACACGCCAGCGGATCAGCTTGGTGGAAAAATCGAGCGCCGCATGCGCCGGGCTGGTCGAAGGCAGCAGGTGGTACGCCAGCACTCGCCCTTCTGCCGGATCGGTCGGCAAAACCAGGCGCCGGTAGAGGTCGCGAGCGGTACCGCCGTTGAAGCAGACCGTATGCAGCTGCGGAGCGGCACGGAACAGTGCGGCGAAGTCGTTGGGCTCGACGCTGGTGCGATCGATCGCCGCATCGAGACTGCCCGGACGATGACAGCGGTGGGCAACATCCCAGAGCGCAATCCCGGCCTCGCTCAGCCGGCGCAACCGTTCGACATAATCGATTTCGCGCCCGACCCCGAACAACGCCCCCATAATCTCCCAGAAGACGTTGCGCGGATGAGCGTAGTACTCAGTTGCGACGAGCGAGGCCTGGCCCGGCATCGACCCCAATACCAGCACCTGGGCATCGGCCGTGGCTACCCAAGGGAACCCTTCACTCTTTCCGGCGGCGTGCCCGGGACGGTCTTTTCTGGGCGAGCCCGAACCGGTTGACCGACGTCCACGGCATGGACCTGTTCGACTCACGACATGCCGCCGCGCTCAGCTGGTGCCGGTCGGGCCAAACGAGCCGCTCTCGAGTTCAGCGGCCAGGGCGTCGAGCGTGAGAGGCGGACTGAACAGGTAGCCCTGGGCGAAGTCGCAACCGAGGAGTTCCAGCATCTCGGCCTGCCTGTCCTGCTCGACCCCCTCGCTGATCACCCGGATATCCAGACTGTGCGCCATGGCGATCAATGCGCCGATCATCGCCGCGGCGCTGGTCTCGGGCACGATGCCTGCGAGGTACGCGCTCTGGATCTTGACTGCATCGGGTGCCAGCCGCTTGAGATTCCCCAGCGAAGTAAGTCCGGTGCCAAAATCATCGAGCATCAAGCGTACGCCCAGTTCTTTGAACCGCTCCAACTCCTCCCACACCTCGGTGCGATCATCGACGATCAGCTGCTCGGTGATGTCGAGGGCGACCATGTCCGCCGCCAGATCGTGGCGTTTGATCGCCTGCTCGAGCAGTGGGGTGAAATGGCTACGGAACTGGCGCGGCGAGACGTTGATGCAGACGTACTCTAGCCGGGGATCAATCGCGTGCAGGCGGACGAAGGCGGCGCAGGCGTGATCGAGGATCCAGCCTCCGAGTTCTTCAATCAACTGGGTGTCCTCGGCCAGCGCGACGGCCTCGCCGGGCGACACGCGGCCGTGTTCGTCGTCGTCCCAACGCAGCAATGCCTCGATCCCGACCGGCCGCCGCGGGTCCAGGGCCATCACCGGCTGAAACTCCAATCGCAACTGGTCGTCGGCAATCGCCGAACGTAACGCTTCAGAAAGCTGGTGGCGGGTCTCCAGTTCCTGGTTCATCTCGTCGGTGTAGAACTTGAAGCTGTTTCGGCCACTCTCCTTGACGTGGTACATGACGTTGTCGGCATTGTTCATCAGCGTGGCGATGTCATGACCGTCGTCGGGACAGATGGTAATACCGACGCTGCCGGAAATGGTCTCCTTGCGTCCATCGAGTTCAAACGGCCGTACCAGCTCGGCGAGAATCTTGCGGGCCACGATCTCGGCATCGACCGCCGTATCAACCTCGGAAAGTAGAACGATGAACTCGTCGCCACCGAAACGGGCCACGGTATCGGCCTTGCGCACGCACGAGGTGAGGCGCATCGCGACCTCCTTGAGCAACCGGTCACCGGCGGCATGACCCAGCGAGTCATTGACCCACTTGAAGCGATCGAGGTCGATGAACATCAGCGCCAAACGCTGCCGCTTACGCAACGCCACCTCGATGGCACGCCCAAAGCGATCCTGGAACAGCTTGCGGTTGGGCAAGTTGGTCAGGGTGTCGTAGTTGGCCTGGTACTGGATGACGCGATCAGCCTTCTTGCGCTCGGTGATGTCGTGCAGGGTGCCGGAGAGGCCTGTCACCCGTCTGTTTTCATCGACCACCGGCTGCAGGGTGATTTCGACCCAGCGAATCTCGCTACTGCGGCCGAGCAGGCGCAGTTCGATCCTCTTCTCTGAGGGTTGGCCGTCGAGACCGGCGTGGAACAGCTCGCGAACCAGTGGCTGGTCTTCGGCATGAGCGTAGTCCTCGAACTTCTTGCCCAGGCTCTCGGACGGCTGATAACCGCTGATCTGCGTCCAGGCCGGGTTTATCAGCGTCAACTGGCCACGGAGATCGGCCTGGAACAACACCTCACGCACCGAGTTGAACACCGCTTCGTAACGCGCGTTGGCGCGCTGAAGCGCGGCACTCGCCCTGTCGACCTGGCGACGCAAAATCACCGGCTGCCAGAGCAGGACAAAAGTCAGGTAGGCGAGAAACCCACCTGCCGCCACCACCAAAATCAGATGCAGAAAGAAACGCGGTGGCACGATCCATGGTTGCAGAGGCGCGATACTCAGCACCCAGTCGGCGCCCGGCACGCCGACCCCGACACTGACGCTCTGCCGCGGATCGAATACCTGCGGGTCGCCGGCTTGTGGGCGGGCACCGTCGATCACCAGCTGGTAGCGGAACCCCCCCTCCTGGAGCCGATCCAGGCCTGATTCCAGCAACAGCCGGCGTAGCTCGAGCAGCACCGAGGCAAAACCCCAGAACAGCACGTCACCCTCAGGGTCCACAAGGTAGATCGGCTGGCGGCCAATCACCGCCACCTCCCCATTGTCGAGGATCAACGGTGGACTCACGACCAGGCGCTGTTCGAGCATCGCCTGGTAGGCCGCGGCGGCACCGTATCGGCTCTCCACCACCCGTTTCCCTAACATGGACTGGTAGCTGGCGACGGGATGAACGTGGCGGATGACGCCGTCGGGTGCGAGCTCTATGGCGCTAACGGCCTGAACGCTACGCAGTAGATCGGCCGAATGGCTTTCGAAGTCTTCGATCTCACCGCCATGATGACGGATGTAGGATTCCATCGATTCAGCCACAGCGAGGGCTCGACTGACCTGACGCTCAAGGGTCGAAACATAGCGGATCAGGAGACTCAGCGCTTCCTGGCGTTGCTCGGCGAACCAGTCCTCGCGTTCGATGTGCAGCAGATAGAAACCACTGGCGAGAAACAGTAGCAACGCGAGTCCGGAGTACAGCAACGGACGCAGCAACGGCGATTCAGACATGGCACGTCATCTGGTCAGTCGGCTTACCTGCCTCTCAGGACGCATCCATTGCGCCCGCTGCATCCCAGCCAAGGCCTGGCGCGGGCCAAGCCTTGATATTTCCCGGACTGCCCAAGCTTAAACCATACGGCAAGCCGCGTGCGAACAACGCTAGGGAACCCTGCTGACTGGACCGCGCCGCGGCCTGATGGTTTCGGTCGTGGCGAGGAACGACCTAGCCGCCGACCATCACCGTTGGGCTGATCGAAGTCCGTGCCAGGCCGGCGCTGACCGGACGCATACGCCGACTCAACGGCACCAGTTCGTGACCCATGCGGTCCTGACAGATGGCCGTGGAGGCGAGGACACGCTGCAGGTAGCCACGCGTCTCATTGAACGGCACGTTCTCGATCCAGATGTCGGCATCAACGGACCCGGCATCGGGCAGCCAGCCGCGCACCCGGCGTGGGCCGGC
>QNFN01000251.1 GCA_003645555.1 Gammaproteobacteria bacterium
AGACCGTCTCGGTGATCCTGCAGGTCGCCTCGTTCAAGCTGACCGGGCGGCGCATCTTCCGCATGGCGCCGTTACATCACCATTTCGAGCTCAAGGGCTGGCCCGAGCCACGCGTGATCGTCCGCTTCTGGATCATCACCGTCATTCTCGTGCTGGTCGGGCTGGCGACGCTGAAGATTCGCTGACATGAACGCCCCCCGCCACAATCTCGTCGTCGGCCTCGGCAAGTCCGGGTTGGCGTGCGTGCGCCACCTGGTGGCACGCGGCGAGACGGTGACGGTGTGCGATAGCCGTGATGCCCCGCCGGCACTGACGGCATTACGTATGGAGTTCCCCGAGGTCGAGGCACGCCTGGGAGGTTTCCCGACAGAGGTCTTCGCCACCTCCGGACGGGTCGTCGTCAGCCCGGGTGTCGACCGCCGCGCCTTGCCTCTGGCTGCCGGGGTGCCGGTGATCGGCGAGATCGAACTGTTTGCCCAGACGGTCACGGCACCGGTCGCCGCGGTTACCGGCACCAATGGCAAGAGCACGGTGACCACCCTGCTCGGCGCCATGGCGGAGACCGCCGGTCGCAAGGTGCTGCTCGGGGGCAACCTCGGCACCCCGGCGCTCGACCTGCTCGACCGGCCGGCACCGGAGTTCTACGTCATCGAGCTGTCGAGCTACCAGCTCGAAACCACGTCCTCACTCAACGCGCGCGTCGCGGTAGTACTCAATGCCTCACCGCACCACCTTGATCGTTACGCTGATTTTGCCGACTACCTCGCGACCAAGGCGCGCATTTTTGCCGGTGACGGCGTCATGGTGCTGAACCGCGATGATGCCGCGGTGATGTCGCTGGCCCGGTCCGGACGGCAGACGCTGGCCTTCGGGCTTGGCGTGCCGGCGACCGGTGAGTACGGCGTGGTCGAGCGTGACGGTGTCGCTTGGCTGGCGTGCGGTGCCGAGGCACTGTTACCGGCCTCGGCGCTACGCATTCCTGGGCGGCACAACCTGGCCAATGCCCTGGCGGCCCTGGCCCTGGCTGAGGCGCTGGCACTGCCACGGGCGGCCTGCCTCGAAGCGCTGGTTGCCTATCGCGGGCTGCCGCACCGCATCGAGTGGGTCGGTGAGGCTGATGGCGTGCGCTGGTACAACGACTCCAAGGCGACCAACCCGGGGGCGACGGCGGCGGCACTCGATGGCCTCGATGGCCCACTGGTGCTGATCGCCGGCGGTATCACCGAGCCCGTTGACTACGCGCCGCTCGGTCCGGCGGCAGAGGGTAAGGTGCGCAGCGCGCTGCTGATCGGTGACGATGTCGACGCGCTCGCGGCGGTATTGGCCCCGGTTACTACGGTCGAGCGGCCGGCCGACATGGAGGCGGCGGTCGCCCGCGCCCACGCCCTGGTACAGCCTGGTGACAAGGTGCTGCTCTCGCCGGCCTGTGCGAGTTTCGATCGCTACCGCGATTTCGAGCAGCGTGGCGAGCAGTACGCCGCCGCCGTTCGCCGGCAACTCGGTCAGGCCGGGGAGGCGTGGGCATGAGCGGCTGGCGCGGTCAGGCCGCGGTCCATCCGGTACGGCGGAACGCCTCGGTGCAGCACGACTTCTGGCTGCTCGGCCTGGCGCTGGCGCTGCTGGGGCTCGGGCTGGTGATGGTGGCTTCGGCCTCGATGTCACTGGCCGACAGTCGCCAGGGGCAGCCGCTCTATTTCCTTTGGCGCCAGTTGGCTCACGCGGCCATTGGCATGCTCGCCGGCTGGGTGGTCTACCGTACGCCGGTGGCGTTCTGGGAACGTCACGGCGGTAGCCTGCTGCTGATCGGTTACTTGCTGTTGGCACTGGTGCTGGTGCCGGGCATCGGCCGCGAGGTCAATGGCGCGATGCGCTGGTTGAACCTCGGGGTCATGACCCTGCAACCCTCCGAGCTGATGAAACTGCTGGCGGTGATCTTCATCGCCGGCTACATGGTGCGGCGTCGCCATGAGGTGCAAGGCGCCCTGTGGGGTTTCGTCAAGCCGATGCTGCTGCTTGGTTTCGGCAGCGTCCTGCTGCTGATGGAGCCCGATTTTGGTGCCGCGGTGGTGATCATGGCGACCGCCACCGCGATGTTGTTTCTCGGCGGCGTGCGCCTGGTGCCATTTTTCTTCGCTGGCGGGGCGATCGCCGGGTTGGCGACGACGCTGGTGCTGACATCGCCTTATCGCATGCAGCGACTGACCACCTTCGTCGACCCGTGGGCCGACCCGTTCGACAGCGGATTCCAGTTGACCCAGGCGCTGATCGCCTTCGGGCGCGGTGACTGGTTCGGTGTCGGCCTCGGTGCCAGTATCCAGAAGCTCTCCTACCTGCCCGAAGCGCACACCGATTTCATTATCGCCGTCCTGGCCGAGGAACTCGGCATGGTCGGGCTGCTGATCGTCATCACCTTGTACGGACTGCTGCTGTTGCGCGGGTTCCAGATCGGCGCACGCGCTGAGCGCGCCGGCCAGGCGTTCGCCGCCCACCTTGCCTATGGCCTCAGTATCTGGCTCAGCCTGCAGGTGTTCATCAGCATCGGTGTCAACATGGGGTTGTTACCGACCAAGGGGTTGACGCTGCCGCTGATGAGCTACGGTGGCAGCAGCCTGCTGGTGACCTGCCTCGCGCTGGCGCTGCTGCTGCGCATCGCCTACGAGTGCGAGAGTCCCGAGTTCGGTCGCCGCCTTGATGATGCCGGCGTCCGCTATCCGGTCGAGGTGCGGGCATGAGCGCGGCGATCGTGATCATGGCCGGTGGTACCGGGGGGCATGTCTTTCCCGCCCTCGCCATCGCCGAGCGGTTGCGTGCCCGCGGGGTCGATGTCAGCTGGCTCGGTACTCGCCGTGGTCTCGAGGCGGAGCTGGTGCCGCAGGCCGGGTTTGAAATCGACTGGATCAGCATTTCCGGGCTGCGTGGCAACGGCATCATGGGTTGGCTGCTGGCGCCGGCACGCCTGTTGCTGGCGCTGTGGCAGGCGCTGTCCATGCTACGGCGGCGGCGTCCGGCCGCCGTGCTCGGCATGGGTGGCTTCGTCTCCGGCCCCGGCGGTGTCGCCGCGTGGCTGCTGGCGATTCCGCTGCTGGTCCACGAGCAGAATGCCGTGCCGGGCCTGACCAACCGTCTGCTCACCCGTCTCGCCAGCCGGGTTATGGAGGCGTTCGCAGGAACCTTCCCGGCCGCCTGTTCAGCCTTGGCAACCGGCAATCCGGTACGTACGGAGATCGCGGCGCTGCCGGCACCGGCCGAACGTTTCGTCGACCGGGTCGGGCCGCTACGCCTGCTGGTGCTCGGCGGCAGTCTCGGTGCGGCGGCATTGAACCAGGTTGTTCCAGCGGCCGCGGCACGACTTCCGGGACGCCTCGACATCCTGCACCAGGCGGGGCGGAGCAAGCTCGAGGCGACGCGTGCGGCCTACGTCGATGCCGACGTCACCGCACGGGTCGAACCATTCCTCGACGACATGGCCGCCGCCTATCGCTGGGCCGACCTGGTGTTGTGCCGGGCCGGAGCCCTGACCGTCGCCGAGTTGGCGGCGGCTGGGATTGGTGCGGTGCTGGTCCCGTACCCGTATGCGGTCGATGACCACCAGACAGTCAACGCCGGCTACCTCGTCACGGTCGGTGCCGCACGGTTGCTGCCGCAGGTGGAACTCGACGACACACGGTTGGCCGAGGAGCTGGAGATGTTGGCCGGCGATCGGTCGCGGCTGCTGGCGATGGCCACGGCGGCACGCGCCGTGGCGTGTCCCGAGGCGGCTGACATGGTTACGGCGCAGTGCCTGCGCGTAGCCGGCCTGGCTGGCGGGGAGGTGTCGA
>QNFN01000252.1 GCA_003645555.1 Gammaproteobacteria bacterium
ATACCGCTCATTTCCGGCATCTGGATATCGGCGACCACCAGGTCGAAACGCCGCGCCTCGAGCAGGTCGAGCAGTTCCTCGCCATTGCCGGCCAGCCTGACGCGATGACCGGCGCGATGCAGCACCAGCGACAGCACCTTCTGGTTGGTCGGATTGTCCTCGGCCAGCGCGATGTCGAGCTTGCGGTGGACCTTTCCGGACTCCTGCAACCGCTCGGCCAGACGCACCACCCCCTCGATTGGCTCGTCCTCGGTGCGCGCGGCGTGCAGGGCGTCGTAGAGCAGCCGCTTGTCGAACGGCACGCCGAGCACCGACGAGTAGCCGGCATGCAGGAGTTCGTCCTCGGTCACCGCGGTGGTCCGGCCGAGCAGGATCGCCGAGACCGCATTCAGGCGCGGATCGTCACGCAGTAGCGCGGCGAACTCGAGCGGTGAAAAATCGAGCGCCGAGCCCTCGACCAGCACGATCTGGAAGGGTTGCTCGTCGCGGAGACCATCGGCCAGCCGGGCAAACGTCTCGGCACTGGTGGCGGTGACGCAGGGTTCGATACCCCAACCACGCAACGCCGCGAGCAACTCGTTGGCCTCGACCGCCAGCAGCAGCACGCGGGTCTCGTCGAGTCGCACTCCCGGCAGGTCGGCCTCTGCCATCGGCGGCTGCTTGCCCAGGGTCAGCTCGAACCAGAAGGTGGTGCCCTTGCCGACCGTACTTTCGAAATCCATGCGGCCACCGAGCCGCTCGACCAGCTGGCGAGCGATGGTGGTGCCGAGGCCGGTGCCGCCAAAGCGCCGCGTGGTGGTGTCATCGGCCTGAGTAAAGCTCTCGAACACCCGCTCGCGTGCCTCGGGCGGGATACCGACCCCGGTGTCGATCACCTCGAAGCGCGCGGTGACCGAGCCGGCTTCCTCGTGCACCGGCACGACGCGGATCTCAATCGATCCTTCCTTGGTGAACTTGATGGCGTTGCCGACCAGGTTGATCAACACCTGGCGCAAGTGCTGGGCGTCGCCGTGACACAGGAACGGCGTCTGTGGAGCGATGTGCACCTGGCAGTCGAGCCCCTTGGCCGCGGCCTGCGGCGCCAGCATCCGCGCGGTCGAGTTGACCAGGGCATGAAGGTCGAAATCGACCGCCTCCATCTCCACCTTGTCGGCCTCGATCCGGGCCAGGTCGAGCACCTTGTCGATCAGCGTCAGCAGGGTGCGCGCCGAGGCCTGGATGGTGCGGGCGAAGTCCTTCTGCTCACTGGAGAGCCGGGTATCCATCAACAGGTCGGACATGCCGATGACGCCATTCAGCGGCGTACGCATTTCGTGGCTCATGTTGGCGACGAAACGGCTCTTCGCCTCGCTGGCCAGCCGCGCCCTATCGACCGCCTCCTCAAGGCGCCGGATCAGGGTGGCGATGTAGAACGGCAGCACCAGCAGCGTCACCAGCAGGCCGGTACCGAGTACCGGGTGCTGAGCCCAGAAGTCGCTGGTCAGCAGCACCGTGCCGAACCCGACCAGACTGAGGGCCATCGCCAGGTAGAGGTAGCGCGTGCCGTAACGGAAGCCGTTACCGACCACCACCCAGAGGTAGACGCCGTAGAGCGGGGTCGCCGCTTCACCGGCGAGGTAGAGCGCCACGCTGGTAGCGCCGAAGTCGACCAGCATGCCGGCGATGCGCCGCAGTGGTGACGGCAGGGGGTCCCAGGCGATCCAGCCAAGGATCACGAATGCGCCGGTGATGAACAGCACCACCGCCACCAGCAAGGCCCGGTCGGTGCCGTCAACGGCACGGTCGGCCAGGATGGATACGATCAGATAGGTGACCAGGAGCAGGCCGAGGACGATGCGGATCAGCGCCTGTTCGTGCTCGCTGTCCAGGCGCCCGTGGAACCGGGCGGTAATCCGCGCCAACAGGGTTGGGTGGCGCGGCACGTCCATCGACTCAGGAGACCGCCTGGTTCACTTCGGCAACGGCCGGCAGTTCATCGGCGAGCCGGACCTGGATCTCGATCACCTTCGCTTCGTTACCGAGAAACAGGTCCAGGCAGCCAGGATCGAAGTGGCGCCCGCGCTCGCTGGCAAGCAGTTCGAAGGCGCGATCACTCGACCACGCCTCCTTGTACGGGCGCACGCAAGTCAGGGCGTCGTAGACGTCGGCCACGGCGACTACGCGCGCGATCTTCGGGATGGCGTCGCCGGCCAGGCCGCGCGGGTAACCGTCACCGTCAAACCGCTCGTGGTGGTTGAGGGCAACGATCGCCCCGCTCTGCAGGTACTTCGACGGGCTGCCCTTGAGAATCTCGTAACCGATCAGCGAGTGGCGTTTCATCACCTTGCGCTCGGCCGGGGTGTGGCGGCCATTCTTCAACAGGATGGTGTCGGAGATGCCGACCTTGCCGATGTCGTGCATCGGCGCCGTACACTCGATGATCTCGCACTCCGCTTCGGGGAGACCGAGGCCTTCGGCGATCAGGCGCGAGAACTGGGCCACCCGCAGCACGTGATTGCCGGTGTCCTCGTCGCGATGCTCACCGGCACGTGCCAGGCGCAGCAGGGTTTCGCGCTCGCGTGACAGAATCTGCCGGGTCGCCAGCTGCACCTGCTGCTCCAGCCAGGCGGCACGGTCGGCGATGATCTTCTGCTGACGGCGCAGCGTCAGCAGGTTGCGGCAACGCGCCAGGCACTCCACGTGGTCGACCGGCTTGGTCAGGAAGTCGGTGGCGCCGGCATCCAGCGCCTCGTAGCAGATCGCCTTGTCCTCGACGATGGTGATCATCACCAGCGGGACTTCGCGGTAACCCGGCAGACGGCGCAGGCGACGAGTGAACTCGATACCGTCGACTCCGGGCATCTTGTAGTCGGTCAGGACCAGGTCGCAGGCCTCGTCCTGGGCCCAGGCGAGTGCCTGCTCCGCGTCTCCGAAGTCAACGACCCGTACATCGCGATCGATATTGCGCATCAGCTCGCCAAGGAGCCGTCTACCTGTCGACTGGTCATCGACGATCATTATCGTGGGCAAATAGCCTCCAGCCCGGTCCGCCGGCATCTTCGTGCCACTCGGCCGGTACCCCTGGTAGATGGCCAGTTTGCCGACCCCTTCACGTGCTGGCAAGCACGCAAGGTATTGAAGCAGATGGTGACCTAGAGCCGAGCGCGCAAGTCACGCAGGGCGAAACCACGCCACGGCCGGTCGACGCCGCGGGTCAGGGCGATGGCCTGGAAGCTCTCGCCCATCTCTCCCGGAAGAGTCAGCGCCTTGGCCTCGCTCATCCGGGCGAGGTGAGCTGCAGTGTCATCCGGGTCGCTGGTCGCGAGCAGGGTGTCGAGACCGCAGCCGAGCAGAAAATAGGCCTGAGTGGCATAGCCAGCTACCGCCAGGCCAGCGGCGTGACCGGCCCCGGCGATGGCGGTGAAGTCGACGTGAGCGGTGATGTCCTGCAGGCCGGCGAGGCGCAGCGGGTCATTGTGTGCCTGCTGGCGATAGTGACACTGCAACGTGCCGTCGATGCGCTGCGGATGGTAGTACTCGCGGCGCGGGTAACCGTAGTCGACCAGCAGCAGCATGCCCCGCTCCAGTGCCGCGGCAAGCGATGTGATCCACGGCGTCAGGCGCAGGCAGAGTTCCGAAGTGTAGCCGTCAGCCAGGGGCCCGATCTCGTCGACCAACGCGGTGACCTGTTCCGCGAGTGGAATGGAGGCTGGCCGCCAGGCCCAGGAAAAACCGTCGCCATCGATCACGACGCAGGCCTCCTCGACCGCCCCGGCAGCCAGTCGAAAGCGGCTGACCGGCAGCGCATCGGCGCCCTCGTTGCCGAG
>QNFN01000253.1 GCA_003645555.1 Gammaproteobacteria bacterium
CAGCTCGGTGACATTGGCCGGCGCTTTCTGGATGGTACCCAGCCAAGCCTGGAGGCGCAGCTGACCAATCTCGCCGATGAGATCGCCTACAACGCTCACGACATCGACGATGGGTTGCGCAGTGGCCTGATTGGTGAGGACGCACTGGGCGAGGTCAAGCTGTTTGCGACCACCTGGGACGCTGTGCGTGCACGTCATCCGGAACTTCCTCGACGGCGCACCATTCATGTCGTTGTGCGCGAGCTGATCGAAGCCCAGGTAACGGACTTGTGTACACAAAGCGCCATGAGGATCGAGGCCGCCGCGCCACGCAATGTGGACGATGTGCGGGCACATGGTGCGCCACTGCTTGGTTTCAGCGAGGAGATGCAGGGCCATCACCGCCAGATCAAGACCTTTCTGCGGCGCCACCTGTACCGCCATTACCGTGTGCATCGGATGGCGCAGAAATCGCAGCAGGTGGTGCGCGAACTGTTTGCCGCGTTTATCCAGGACGCCCACCTGTTGCCGGGCGAAATCGCACGCTTGCTGGGTGAACTCGAACAGGCCGGCGGAGAGTCTGGGCGCGCACGTGGTGTGGCCGACTACATTGCCGGCATGACCGACCGCTACGCCTTCGCTGAGCATGCACGGTTGTTCACGCCGTCCGCGCTAACCTGAGGCTCTTCCCGTGCGCATCTACATGCAGACGCCCCCGATACCTGATACGCCGCTGCGCTTCTGCCACCTGCTGTTGCAGCAGGATCTTCTTGGCGGCTGGACGCTGGTGCGTGAGTCTGGACGCCAGGGTGGTAGCGGCCGGGTTCGAAGAGACCATTTTCCAAACCGTGACGAGGCCGAGACGGCGCTGATCAAGGCGCGTGACCAGCAAGCCCAGCGCGGATTCCGGGTGGTCTTCGCCGAGGGTGTGGCCGCCCACTGAGCGGAGACGAATGGTGGGCAGCCGACCGCACGCTGGCCCAGGCCTGATTCGGATCATCGGAGGACGCTGGCGTGGACGACGGATTCAGGTGCCAGACGTGCCCGGTTTGCGACCGACTCCCGACCGCATTCGCGAGACCCTGTTCAACTGGTTGCAGCCGATCGTGTCCGGTGCACGTTGCCTGGATCTGTTTTCTGGCAGTGGTGCACTGGCTTTCGAGGCACTCTCTCGCGGTGCCGCAGAAGTAGTGGCCGTCGAGCGTGATGCCACGGCTGTCACGGCCCTGAAACACTCGGCTGCGATCCTGCAGGTCGAGGGTCTACAGATTCACCAGGCGGCCGCCAGCGTGTTTCTGGCAGGCCCGCCGCGCCCATTCGACGTGGTCTTTCTTGACCCTCCGTTTGACAGCGAGTTGCTGCCCGAGATCCAGGTGCAACTCACAACTGGCTGGCTGGCTACGCCGGCCTGGATCTACCTCGAGTGCGCCCCTGGCCAGGAGCGCGGTGAGTTGCCTGGAGGTTGGGATCAACGACGTCAGAAGCGGGCGGGTGACGTCATCTACCGCTTGGTGCGCAGCGACTAGAATTTGACCGATCCGGTTTGCCTTTCCCGGGTCAACGGGTATCCTAGGCGCCCCTTCGCCAGCGGAGCTGCCATGAGCTGCGTCGCCATTTATCCCGGTACCTTTGATCCGATCACCAACGGCCACAGTGACCTGATCCAGCGAGCGGCCCGGCTGTTCGATCGGGTGATCGTCGCCATTGCCGGCAGTACCCACAAAACGCCGATGTTCTCGTTGGATCACCGGGTCGCACTCGTCAGCGAAGTTCTCGAAGGCATCCCCAACGTCGAGATCTCCAGCTTTGACTGCCTGTTGGTTGACTACGTGAGGGAGTGCAAGGCACACGTCATCATTCGTGGGCTGCGTGCGGTATCCGATTTCGAGTACGAGTTTCAGCTCGCTGGTATGAACCGACGTCTGGCACCGGAAGTGGAGACGATGTTCCTGACCCCGGCTGAGCAGTACGCCTTCATTTCCTCGACTCTGGTGCGCGAAGTGGCCAAGCTTGGCGGCGACATTTCACCCTTTGTACATGAGGTTGTAGCGAGGGCACTGCGTGATACAATCGCCGACGCTTGACGGGCTGAAATGCTTGTTCAGGACGAATTCCAAAGGAGAGCGAGATGGCCCTGATAATCAGCGATGAGTGCATCAACTGCGATGTTTGTGAGCCGGAGTGCCCGAATGAGGCTATTACGCAGGGTGATGAGATTTACATCATCGATCCGAATTTATGCACCGAGTGCATCGGCCATTTCGATACCCCGCAGTGCATCGAGGTCTGTCCGGTCGACTGCATCGACAAGGATCCGGATCACGAGGAAGATGAAGGCGCACTGAAGGCCAAGTACGAGCGCCTGACAGCCGGCTGACTCGTACCCGTGAGCACTGTACAAAGGCCCCGCTCGGGGCCTTTGTCGTCTTTTACCCAGCCGTTGCGCCGGTGGCTGCTGCGTGGATCGGCGGTATGGCTGGCGGTGAACCTCGCCGGCATGGCGGCCGCGGCGCCACCGCCCTCTGCCGCGATCGCCAGCGCGCACCCTGAGGCGACGCGTGCCGGTCACGCGATCCTTGCCGCAGGTGGCAATGCCTTCGATGCGGCGGTTGCCGTCAGCGCGGTGCTGGCGGTGGTCGAACCGTATGGTTCGGGTCTCGGTGGTGGTGGTTTCTGGCTGCTGCACCGGGCCACCGATGGCCACGAGGTGATGGTCGACGGCCGAGAGCGGGCGCCGCTTGCCGCCAGCCATGACATGTACCTTGATGCTGCCGGAGAACCGGTCCCTGGATTGTCGATCGCCGGCCCGCTGGCTGCCGGCATTCCCGGCACCCCGGCGGCGCTGGACCACCTCGCCGCCAACTACGGCCGCCTGCCATTGGCGCAGAGCCTGGCCCCGGCGATCCGCCTGGCACGCGAGGGCGTGGCGGTTGATGCCCATTACAGTCGATTGGCGGCCTTCCGTCTCGCTGCCCTGCGCGCCACGCCTGGCGAAAGTCCGTACCTGGATGTTGGCAAAGTGCCCGAGCCCGGCTGGAGCCTGCGCCTGCCAGAACTCGCGGTGGCCCTGGAACACCTCGCTCGCGAAGGGCGGGACGGTTTTTATCGAGGTCCGCTGGCACGGCAGTTGGTTGATGGCGTACGTGCCGCCGGTGGCATCTGGAGCCATGAGGACCTCGCCAATTATCGGGTGGTCGAGCGGGACCCGGTCCGTGGTCAGATAGGCGGCCTGCGCTTCACCGCCGCCTCCCTGCCCTCCTCGGGCGGGATCGTGTTGGCGGAGATCCTGAACATTCTTGCCGATGACCGGTATGCGCAGCTCACAGCGGACGCACGTGACCACCTGCTGGTTGAGGCCATGCGCCGCGCCTATCGTGACCGTGCCGATTACCTGGGCGACTCGGATTTCGTCGATGTACCGATCGCACGGTTGCTCTCACCCGACTACGCGGCAGGTCTGCGTGCCGGCATCCGCCATGATCGAGCGACGCCCAGTGCGCTGCTGCCAGGTGTCGCCGATACGACTACCGGTACGAATACCACCCATTTCTCGATTCTCGATCGTGAGGGCAATCGCGTCGCCGCCACCATGAGCCTGAACTACCCATTCGGTTCAGGCTTCGTGCCGCCGGGAACCGGTGTGCTGTTGAACGACGAGATGGACGATTTCTCACTTCGGCCGGGCGTACCCAACGTCTACGGCCTGGTTGGTAACGCGGCCAACGCCATTGCGCCGGGCAAGCGCATGCTCTCGAGCATGACACCGACGTTTCTCGACGATGGCGAACGGGTGGCCATTATTGGCACACCGGGCGGTAGCCGGA
>QNFN01000254.1 GCA_003645555.1 Gammaproteobacteria bacterium
CAGCCCGAGGACTGGGAGGATTCCTGGCGCTATTCGCTCGGTGCCGAGTACAGCCCGGGTAGCGCCTGGACCTGGCGTGGTGGTGTCGCTTTCGATGCCACGCCGATACCCAACGCCGAGTTGCGCACGCCTCGTGTGCCGGGCGAGGACCGCACCTGGGTGTCGTTCGGCTTCAGCTACGCGATGAGCGAAAGGATGAGCTTCGATTTTGCTTATGCCCACCTGTTCATCAAGGACGCCAAGATCAACAACACCGATGAGACTTTTGGCTACACGCTGACCGGCGAGTTTGAAAGCACCACCGACATCATCAGTGGACAGATGACCTACCGTTTCTGAGGTCGTCATCAAATGACTTGACGCCGGTCCGGGATATCCGGACCGGCGTTCTGCTATATAGAGGGCTTCTGGTGGCCGTGGCGGCATACCGGACCCGATCACACTACTCCAAGGAGCCGAGATGACCCACGCGATCCGCATTCACGAGACCGGTGGCCCCGAACAGATGCACTGGGAAGAGGTCGAGGTCGGCGAACCGGGCGAGGGCCTGGTACGGCTGCGCCACACCGCCGTTGGTCTCAATTTTATCGATGTTTACCACCGTACCGGGCTCTACCCGCTGCCGCCATTGCCGCAGGTGCTCGGTCTGGAAGGTTGCGGCATCGTCGAGGCCGTCGGGGAGGGTGTCAGCGAGATCGCGGTCGGTGACCGGGTCGCCTACGCTGGAGTGCCGCCGGGTGCCTACGCTGAACAACGGCTGATCCCGTGGCACCGGCTGGTCAAGGTTCCTGAAGGCATCGACGATCAGACCGCAGCGGCGATGATGTTGCAGGGGATGACTGCCTGCTACCTGTTGCGGCGCTGCTACCGCGTCCAGGCCGGCGATACCATCCTGATCCACGCGGCGGCTGGCGGCGTTGGCCTGATCTCCTGCCAATGGGCCAAGTCGCTCGGTGCCACGGTCATTGGGACCGTAGGCAGTGCCGAAAAGGCCGAGCTGGCGAAGGCCCATGGCTGTGACCACACGATCCTCTACCGGGAGGAGGACTTCGTCGAGCGGGTCAAGGAGATTACTGGCGGCAAGGGGGTCGCCGCGGTCTATGACTCGGTCGGCAAGGATACCTTCATGAAGTCGCTCGACTGCATCCGGCGACACGGCATCATGGTGCTGTTCGGCCAGGCTTCCGGCAACGTCGAACCGTTCAACCTGAGCCTGCTGGCACAGAAGGGGTCGCTGTTCATCACCCGGCCGACACTGATGACCTACACCGCTGACCGGGAGGATTTGCTCGCCATCTCTGGCGAGCTGTTCGACGTGGTCGGGTCCGGCACCGTGCGCATCGAGGTCAACCAGACCTACCCGCTGAGCGAAGCGGCACGTGCGCATACCGACCTCGAGGCACGCAAGACCACGGGCTCGACGGTGCTGATTCCGTAACCTCAAGGCGCCGCACTTTCCCATCGGCGCGGTTAGGGCCAATCCCGGAGTGACGTTAACGTCACTTAATTGACATATGCGTCATCTGTGGCCATCCTTAGGGTATGACTACGGACCGCGACACCCTGTACACAGTCACCGAGCTCGCGGAGCGCCTCGGCGTCACCGCGCGCGCCATCCGTTTCTACGAGACCAAGGGATTGCTGAGTCCGCGTCGCGCGGGCTCGACCCGCGTCTACACCTATCGTGACCGGGCCCGTCTGCAACTGATCCTGCGTAGCAAGAAGCTCGGTTTCTCTCTCGCCGATATTCTCGAATACCTCGACCTCTACGACCCCACCTCGGCCCAGGCCGAGCAGCAGCAATTGCTGCTACGCAAGGTGCGCGAGCGCATCGAAGGGCTACTGCAACAGCAGGAAGCGCTGGAATCCACGCTCGCGGAACTGCATGAAATCGAACAGGCCGCGATGCGGTCCCTTGGCAAAGAGGGCTCAATCGACGCCTAGCGGCTTTGTCTGGCGTGCCCCACTGGAGAAACAAGCCATGCAACAGATCGTCATTGCCGGTTACGTCCGCTCACCTTTCACCTTTGCCAACAAGGGCGCCTTGGCCCGGGTACGCCCCGACGAACTGGCCGCGCAGGTGATCACCGCCCTGCTCGAACGCACCGCGGTCGACCCGGCCGAGATCGAGGATCTGCTGCTCGGTTGCGCCTTCCCGGAGGGGGAGCAGGGGCTCAATGTGGCCCGGCTGATCGGATTTCTCGCCGGGCTGCCGCAGTCGGTGGCCGGCGCCACCATCAACCGCTTCTGCGGATCGTCGATGCAGGCGATCCACTCCGCCGCCGGGGCCATCAGTATGGGGGCCGGCGACCTGTTCATCTGCGCCGGGGTGGAGTCGATGTCCCGCGTGCCGATGGCCGGCTTCAACCCGCTGCCGCATCCCGATCTCTATGCACGCTATCCGCAGGCCTACATGGGCATGGGCGAGACGGCTGAGAATGTTGCCGCGAAGTACGGCATCACGCGCCGCGAGCAGGAAGAGCTGGCCGTGGTCAGCCATGCCAGGGCGACCGCGGCCCAGGCCGAGGGGCGGTTCGACGACGAACTGGTGCCGATTCGTGACGGGGAGGCGACGGTTGCACGTGACGGTTGCATCCGGCCCGGAACCGATCTCGATGGCCTTGCCGACCTCAAGCCGGCCTTCCTGGAATCGGGCACGGTGACCGCGGCTACTTCGTCGCCGTTGACCGACGGCGCCAGCGCGATGCTGGTTTGCAGCCAATCCTATGCGACGGCTCATGACCTGCCGGTCCTGGCCCGGATCCGCGGCATCGCCGTGGCCGGCTGTGCGCCCGAGATCATGGGCATCGGCCCGGTGCTGGCGACGCGCAAGGCGCTGGATCGTGCCGGGCTGGCTGTTGCTGACATCGATATTGTCGAGTTGAACGAGGCGTTTGCCGCCCAGGCACTGGCCTGTGCCCGCGATCTAGAACTCGACCTCGACCGGGTCAATCTCGACGGCGGCGCCATCGCCCTTGGCCATCCCCTGGGTGCGACCGGGGCCCGTATTACCGGCAAGGCGGCCGCGTTACTCAAGCGCGAGGGCAAGCAGTTCGCGCTGGCCACCCAGTGCATCGGTGGTGGGCAGGGCATCGCGACCGTGCTGGAGGCGGTTTGATGGCCATTGAACGCGCCGCCGTAATCGGCGCCGGTGTCATGGGGGCCGGCATCGCCGCCCACCTGGCCAATGCCGGCATCCCGGTCGACTTGCTCGACATCGTGCCCGAGGGTGCGGATCGGCGCAGCGTGATTGCCGAGGGGGCACTTGCCAAGCTGCAAAAGGCGAAGCCAGCGGCGTTCATGCAGCGCCGTGCGGCACGTCTGGTGACGCCGGGCAATGTCGAGGATGACCTGGAACGGTTGGCCGAGGCCGACTGGATCATCGAAGCGGTGATCGAGAACCTGGAGATCAAGCGTGATCTCTATGGGCGCATCGATGCCGTACGCAAGCCTGGCAGCATCGTCAGTTCGAACACCTCGACCATCCCGTTGGCAGCCCTGGTCGACGGCCTGTCAGAGGCCTTCACCGGTGATTTCCTGATCACCCATTTTTTCAACCCACCACGCTACATGCGCCTGTTCGAGCTGGTCACCGGCCCGGCCACCCGGCCCGAAGCGGCTGCGGTGATCCGTGATTTTGCTGACCGGAAACTCGGCAAGGGGGTCGTACCGTGTCACGACACGCCCGGGTTCATCGGCAACCGTCTCGGTATCTACTGGCTGCAGCGCGCGCTCAGCGAGGCGCTGACGGCCGGCATCTCGGTCGAGGAGGCGGGTGCTGTCCTCGGGCGGCCGGTC
>QNFN01000255.1 GCA_003645555.1 Gammaproteobacteria bacterium
CTGCCCATTGGGGTGCACCCCCACCGAGGCGGAGACATTGGTCAACGGTTCGATCAGTCGCAGCATCGCTGGCAGCGCCTCCATGTCGATGGAGACGCAGAGCATGTGGCAGACCCCCTGCTCCCGGGCATAGTCGAGCACAGTACCCAACTCGCCGCCATGCGGGGCGAGGTCAATCATGTCGAGGTGACAGTGGGAGTCGACCAGCTTCATCGCCAGAGGCTCACGGTGCCGGGCACCGTAAAAATTACATGGTGTGGGTAACGCGCTCTCCGCCGAGCATGCCGGCGAGATAGTTTTCGATCTTGTTGCGTGCGGCACCGTTGTCCTGGTCGCTGAACTGGACGCCGATACCGGTGGCACGGTTGCCTTCGGCACCACGTGGGGTGAGCCAGACCACCTTGCCGGCCACCGGGAGTTTCTCGGCCTCGTCCATCAGGGTGATCAGCATGAACACCTCATCGCCGAGCTTGTAGCTCTTCTTGGTCGGCACAAACAGGCCGCCGCCCTTGATGAACGACATGTAGGCCGCGTAGAGGGCATGCTTGTCCTTGATCGTCAGGGAGAGAATGCCCTGACGCATCGGCATTGAACCCTTGCCGTCCTCCATCTTGCACTCCGTTTCAAGTGGGCCGCGTCGGCTGCCACCCGAGCAGCAGTTCCTCGCACAGCAACTGGGCATTGACCTGAGTCTCGACCAGCCTCCGTGCCCGCTGCAACTCGTCTAGCCGCGCGAACAGGTAGACCAAGTCTATCGTTTCGATCAGCACTTGCATACGGTCGGCCAGATCGCGGTTGTCCAGCACGGGTGATCCGGCACCGCTTTTGAGTCGAATCATGTCGACCAGCCAACTGCCGAGCCAGCCGAACAGCCGGGCTGGATCGGCCGCGGACCACTTTGCGGCCACTGCTACCGGGTCGTTGTGACCAGTCAGCACCCCACCCAGGGCATCAAAAGCCTCCCGGCGTGCCGTTACGGCACCATCATTGGCCAGGTCCAGGGCCAACAACGGGCTGCCGTCGGCCAGCGCAAGCAGCGCCTCACTGTCTGCCACTCCCTGCCCCGTCAGCCACGCGACGGCCTGGTCGCGGGCTGGCATCGCCAGCGACAGCCTCTGACAGCGGCTGCGAATGGTCGGCAACAGACGGTTACGGCGCGTGGCCACCAGCATCAACAGCGTCTGCGGGGTTGGCTCCTCGAGTGTCTTGAGCAGTGCGTTCGCAGCCTCGGGCATCATCAAGTCGGCAGGCTCGACCAACGTCACCTTCCAGCCACCGTGCTGGGCGCTCAGTGAGAGTGTTGCACCTAGCTGGCGTACCTGATCGATGCGGATGCGTGTAGCGTCCTGGGTCAGTTTTTTGCCACCCAGCGACTCGCCCTTCAGCAACAGCCGCAGATGGTGAAAATCCGCATGGCTGCCGGCGCTGAACAGCTGACATGACCGGCAACCACCACAGGCCTCGCCGGTCGTGGCGTCGGGGGTCGCACAAAGTATCGCCGCGGCGATACGGTGCGCGAAGGCATGCCGGCCGGTTCCGGCAGGACCGTCGATCAGCAGGGCATGAGGCAGTCGCCCCTGGGCATGACGATCGACCAGCGTGCGCCAGGCAGCGGCGTGCCAGGGGTAGCGGTCAGCCGTCGTAGGCATCAAGGACCTCACCGATCCGGGCCATCACCTGGTCGAGTGGCTGACTGGCGTCGATTATGCGGAAGCGCTCCGGCTCGCGTGCAGCACGCTCACGGTAAGCGGCGCGCACCCGTTCGAAAAATGCGGCCGCTTCCCGCTCGAATCGGTCCGGCGCCGCCTCGCGACCGGCGGCTCGCGCCAGGCCGATGGTGACCGGCAGGTCGAGCAGCAGCGTCAGGTCGGGGCGCAGGTCACCCTGGACGAAATTTTCCAGTAGGGCGATGCGCTCATCGCCGAGGCCTCGGCCACCACCCTGGTAGGCGTAGGTGGCATCGGTAAAGCGGTCGCTGAGAACCCAGTCACCACGTTCCAGCGCCGGCCGGATCACCCGTGCGATATGGTCGGCACGGGCGGCGAAGACCAGTAGCAGTTCGGTGTCGTTGGCCATGCCTCCGTCATGCTGACCGAGCAGCAGGCCACGGATCTCCTCGGCCAGTGGCGTACCTCCCGGTTCACGGGTGACGACGACACGTCGACCGGCAACCTCGAGATGGCGGCGGATACTGTCGATGCAGGTCGACTTGCCTGCGCCCTCGCCACCCTCGACGGTGATGAAACGTCCCCGACGACTCATCGCATCACCTTCCACGTCCGCGGAGTTGGTAGCGACGCACATTGGCCTGATGCTCGGTCAGGGTCTTGGCAAAAACGTGGCTGCCATTGCCCGTGGCGACGAAATAGAGCGCTTTGGTCGCCGCCGGATTCAGGGCGGCCTCGATTGATCCGCGGCCCGGAAGCGCAATCGGGGTCGGTGGCAAACCCTTGCGAGTGTAGGAGTTGTACGGGGTGTCGGCACGCAGGTCGCGCTTGCGCAGGTTGCCATCGAACGCCGCGCCAAGGCCGTAGATCACCGTTGGATCGGCCTGCAACCGCATCCTTTTCTGCAGGCGGCGGACGAAGACCCCGGCGACTTCTGCGCGCTCCTCGGGCAGTGAAGTCTCTTTTTCGACGATCGACGCCAACACCAGCGCCTCGTAAGAGTCACCGTAAGGCAGCCCTTCGGCCCGTTCCTCCCAGGCCCGGTCGAGCACTTCACGCATGGTGTCACGGGCCCGGCGCAGGAATTCGAGATCGGTGGTGCCGCGCGGGAAGTGGTAGGTGTCGGGAAAGAAGCGCCCTTCGGGGTGCTGGCCCGGTTCACCAAGCCGTTCCATTACCGTGGCGGCATCGAGACCCTCGAGAGTCGCTGTCAGCATCGGCATAGCGCGGATCGCCGTCAGCGCCTGATCGAAGGTCCAGCCCTCGACCAGCGTCAGGGCGTGCAGCATGACCCGGCCCGAGGTCAGTTGGCGCAGCAACTGTGGCGGCGTGGTGCCGGGTTCGATCCGGTACTCGCCGGCCTTGATGCCGGTGTCCATGCCGTTGAGCCGACCGTGCAGGACCAACAGGTCGGGTGCGGTGATCAGGCCACGCGTGGCGAGGTCGTCGGATACCCGTCGCAGACCGCTGCCGCGCGGGATTTCGAGCGTCACGCCATCACCGTCGACGACCAGGGGTGTGGAGAGGAAGGAGCGATACTGCCAGTAGAAAGCCACCGCAACGATGACCACCAGCGACAGCAAGATGAGCAGTGAACGGACCAAGAGGGTGCGCATCGCCCGGTTCGTTCCCCTCGTTTGCGCAGGCGCCGCGCGCGACTCCGCGCGATCAGGCCGGGCGTCGGAACAGCAGTGTGCCGTTCGTGCCGCCGAAACCGAAGGAGTTCGACAAAGCGACGTCGATCTTCATCTCGCGCGCAGTGTTCGGCACGTAGTCGAGGTCGCATTCGGGGTCGGGGTTATCGAGATTGGTGGTCGGCGGCGCTACCTGGTCGGCAATGGCGAGGATGCTGAACACCGCCTCGATACCGCCGGCGGCCCCGAGCAGGTGACCGGTCATTGACTTGGTCGAACTGACCGCCACCGTGCGGGCGTGGTCACCAAAAGTATTCTTGACCGCATCGGTCTCGGCCTTGTCACCGGCCGGCGTCGAGGTGCCGTGGGCATTGATGTAGTCGACCGCATCCGGAGCCAGACCGGCATCGCGCAGCGCGATTTGCATGCAGCGCATCGCCCCCTCGCCACCGGCAGGCGGCAAGGTCATATGATAGGCGTCACCACTCATGCC
>QNFN01000256.1 GCA_003645555.1 Gammaproteobacteria bacterium
CCGCCTTGATCTACACATTTTGGCTGTGCTCCTTAGTTACCGAACTTCACGCATGGCCCACTAGCGCGAACTGTTGAGAGTAGCGTAGATCCGTTCGGCTAGCGCGGTGCTGATGCCCGGCACCCGGGCCAGGTCATCGACGCCGGCGCGCTCGATTTCACGCAGGCCACCAAGCTGGCGCAGCAATTCACGGCGTCGTTTGGGTCCGAGTCCAGGGATTGCCTCGAGTGGCGAAACCCTGCGTGCCTTGCCGCGACGCTGGCGGTGGCCGGCGATAGCAAAGCGGTGCGCCTCATCACGCACCTGTTGGACCAGGTGCAGCGCCGGGGCATCGGGCGGCAGTTGCAGTGGCCGCGCACGCCCGGCGAGGTACAGCGTTTCGAGTCCCGGCCGTCGTCCCAACCCCTTGGATACGCTGGCCACGGCGAGTCCGTCGACCTGCAGTTCCTCGAGGGCACCCAACACCGCGTCGAGTTGGGCCTTGCCACCATCGATCAGGAGCAGGTCAGGCCACTTCCCCTCGCCCTCCTTGAGCCGGCGGTAGCGGCGGCCGACAGCCTCGCGCAGGGCGGCGTAGTCGTCTCCCGGGCCGGCATCACGAACATTGAAACGACGGTAGTCCGACTTGACCGGTCCCGTGCCGTCAAACACCACACAACTGGCAACCGGGCGTTCGCCCTGAGTGTGGCTGATATCGAAGCATTCGAGCCGTTGTGGCGCGGTATCGAGACCGAGCGCTTCACCCAGGGATTCCAGCCTTTGCTGCAACCCGGCACGCGAACTGAGTCGCGAGTTAAGCGCCTCAGACGCATTGGCCTCGGCGAGCCTGAGCCAGCGGCGTGGCGCGGCACGCTGAGGCACGCGGATCTCGACCCGGTGGCCAGCCTGCTCGGTCAATACTTCGGCCAGCCAGCCGCCCTCCTCCGGCAACCTGTCGACCAGGATCTCGCGCGGCACGCTGCGCCCGAGATAGAACTGCGGCAGAAAGGCCGCCAGTGCACCTGTGGTGTCGACTCCTTTTGGCACAACGGGAAAGAACGCGCGGTGGCCCAAATTATGACCACCGCGCACAAAAAAGACCTGGATGCAGATTTGCCCACCGGCACTGGCGCAAGCGATAACGTCGATGTCCCGGGCGCGACCGGTGACATACTGGCGTGCCTGCACACGGCGCAGCGCGGCGATACGATCGCGCAACCGGGCCGCCTCTTCGTACTCCAGTGCTTGTGCCGCCGCCTCCATGCGCTGCGCCAGATCGTCGATGATGCGCTGACCACCGCCGGCGAGGAACAGGCGGGTGTGCTCGACATCCTGCGCGTACACCGTCTCGTCGATCAGGTCGACACACGGCCCCGAGCAACGCTTGATCTGGTACTGCAGGCAAGGCCGGGTGCGATTACGGAAAAAACTGTCTTCGCACTGACGTACGCGGAACAGCTTCTGCAGCAAGTTGAGGGTGTCACGCACGGCAGCGGCGCTTGGAAACGGGCCAAAGTAGCGGCCACGACCACGACGTGCGCCGCGGTGGAAAGCGAGCCGGGGGAAAGCCTCGCCATCACTGAGATGAATGTAGGGATAACTCTTGTCGTCGCGCAGCAGCACGTTGTAGTGCGGCCGTAGCGCCTTGATCAACTGATTCTCCAGAATCAGCGCTTCATTCTCGGTATGGGTGACGGTGACCTCGACGCCCACCACCTGGGCCAGCAGGAGAGTGGTCTTGGCATCATGGGCGCCGCCGCGACGAAAGTAGCTGCCAACCCGCCGCTTGAGGTTCTTTGCCTTGCCGACATAGAGCACGCTGGCGTCGGCCGCGAGCATCCGGTAGACCCCCGGGCGGGAAGTCAGCGTGGCCAGGAAGCCATCGAGGTCGAAGGGGGCATCCGCGGCACTCATGCGCCCGATTATACGGTGCGCGCCGTCGGCCTGGTCAGGTAAGGAGTTCACCGATGCGGGCAAAGACCGCGTCGAACATGGCCGGGGTCAGGCGGCGCGTATTGGTGTTGTAGCGACTGCAATGGTAGCTGTCGATCAATTGGTGAGCGCCAAGTTTGTGTTCTGCGGCGTGGCCGAACGGGTGTCGGGCACGACGTTCACCGACGGCGCTGACCACGGCATCGTGGGCGATCTTGCCCAGCGCGAAAATGACCGCCCCCTCGGGCAGCGAGGCGATCTCGGTGGCGAGGAAGCTGTTGCAGGTCCGCACCTCGGGGCCGGTTGGCTTGTTCTGTGGCGGCAAGCACTTGACTGCATTGGTGATACGGCAGTTGCGTAACTCAAGACCGTCATCGATAGCTCGCGACTCGGGACGCGATGCATAGCCAAAACGGTGCAGGGTCTCGTAGAGGATGATGCCGGCGTGGTCACCGGTAAACGGTCTGCCACTGGCATTGGCACCATGCAGCCCAGGAGCGAGCCCGACCACCAGCAGCCTGGCGTCCGGGTCACCGAACGGGGGTACCGGGCGGGCATGGTAGGTCGGATGGTCACGCTGGACTGCGTCGAGAAAGGTGGCGAGCCGCGGGCAGCGCCGGCAGTCTAGATCGAATGGTGTGGCGGAGACCGGCCCGTGTGGCGTTCGACTCACTGGGCGATCGCATCAGGGTCGCAGATCCCGTGGCGCAACGCGAGATGCGTCAGTTCGACGTCGTTGTGAACGCCGAGTTTTTCGTAAAGTCGATGACGGTAGGTGCCAACAGTCTTCGGGCTGACGCAGAGCTTATCGGCGATATCCTGGATGCCACTGCCATCGATCACCATCAACAACACTTGCATCTCCCGCTGTGACAGCGCGTCGATCGGCGAATTGCCGCCGCCCGGCAACAGGTTCAACGCCAGTTTCTGGGCGACGTCGGCGCTCAGGTAACGCTGGCCGGTGGCCACGATATGTACCGCCTGAATCATCTCGCTGGCCGGGCAACCCTTGGTCAGGTAACCCTTGGCGCCCATTTGCAGAAGCCGTGCCGGGTAGGGATCGTTGCCCTGCACACTGAGTACGATCAGGTTGAGATCCGGCTGCATGTGCATCAGGCGATGGATCGCCTCAATACCACCGATGCCAGGCATGTTGATGTCCATAATGACGACGTCGGGTGGCGTATTACCACGCAGGTAGTCGATCGCTTCCTCACCGGAGGCGGCTTCAGCGAGCACGTTGATCTCCGGTTCGGCGTCAAGCAGGTGCCTGATGCCGGTGCGTACGCGTTCATGGTCATCGACGCGCAGCACTTCGATCATCGACTGGTCCTCCCTGGTCGCCTGCGTGGCCCGTGGTCAGAACGGACCCGCGGCGCTTATGTGCCCAGGCTCCCCTTGCCCGGCATACGCCTTGGCCGCATGATCACATAGTTGTCTGGGACCGGCAACACGGATCGTTCACGACCGTGATAACCCGTCTTTGACACGCCGACGCCACTAACTGGAGAGAAGCGATGTCACCGTTCGAGCAGCAGATGGACCGCATCACGGCCTGGTTCGCCGGCTTCGATCCGATCTCGCTGGTGGCACAGGTCAGTGCCCTGCTCCTCGCCTATGGTGTCGCTCTGTTGATCAAGCGCTGGTACCTGAAGCGTTACAGCAGCAGTGCCGACAGCGGGCAACCACGTAGCTTGCGTCACCTTACCCGGCGCACCATCGAGCGGCTCCTCCTCCCGCTAGGCATGCTCGCGCTGGTCAGTGTCCTGCGTGGCGTGATTGCTGTATTCGGCTTCAACGTCTACCTGCTGGACATCGCCATCCCGGTGCTTGCCTCGCTGGCCGTGATCCGGGTCACGATCTACCTGCTACGCA
>QNFN01000257.1 GCA_003645555.1 Gammaproteobacteria bacterium
CGACTCAATGGTCAGCAGTTCACCGCCAACCTCGGTCCAGGCCAGCCCGGTAACCTGCCCGACCTGGTCATTGACATCGGCCTTGCCGAAGCGGAAGCGACGCACGCCGAGGTAACGTTCGAGGATGCGCGGTGTGATTTTGATCAGCTTCCTGACGTGTTTCTCCCCCCGCAGCAGACCCTCCTTGCCCACCTTGCGCAAAAACTTGGCCACTTCGCGCTCGAGGTTGCGCACCCCGGCCTCACGTGTGTAGTGGCGGATGATGTCGCGGATCGACGACCCCGAGATCGCCAGTTCCTCATCCTTCAGGCCGTTGTTCTTCAGCTGCTTCGGCACCAGGTAGCGCTGGGCTATTTCGGCCTTCTCGTCCTCGGTGTAGCCCGGCAGCCGGATCACCTCCATGCGGTCGAGCAGCGGACCGGGGATGTTCAGCGTGTTCGCGGTGGCCACGAACATCACATCGGAAAGATCGAAATCGACCTCGAGGTAGTGGTCGTTGAAGGTGTGATTCTGTTCCGGATCGAGCACCTCGAGCAGTGCCGACGACGGGTCACCACGGAAATCCATCGACATCTTGTCAATTTCATCTAGCAGGAACAGCGGGTTACGCACCCCTATCTTGGACATGTTCTGGATGATCTTGCCCGGCAGTGAACCGATGTAGGTGCGGCGATGGCCGCGAATCTCGGCCTCATCGCGCACCCCGCCGAGCGACATGCGCACGAACTTGCGGCCGGTGGCATGCGCAATCGACTGTCCGAGCGAGGTCTTGCCGACACCGGGTGGCCCGACCAGGCAGAGTATCGGGCCCTTTATCTTGCGCACTCGCTGCTGTACCGCGAGGTATTCGAGGATGCGCTCCTTGACCTTCTCCAGGCCGTAGTGGTCGGCCTCGAGTATGGCCTCGGCCTTGGGCAGGTCGCGCAGGATCTTGGCGCGCTTTTTCCACGGCACGCCGACCAGCCAGTCGATGTAGTTGCGCACCACGGTCGCCTCGGCTGACATTGGCGACATCATCTTCAGCTTGTTCAGCTCGGAAGTGGCCTTGGTCTTGGCCTCCTTGCTCATGCCGACCTTTTCGATCTTCTGCGCCAGATCCTCGACCTCGTTGGGCGCGTCCTCGAGCTCGCCGAGTTCTTTCTGGATCGCCTTCATCTGTTCGTTGAGGTAGTACTCGCGCTGGCTCTTCTCCATCTGGCGCTTGACCCGGCCACGGATCCGCTTCTCCATCTGCAGGATTTCGACCTCGGACTCCATCAGCCCCATCAGGTGTTCGAGACGCTGCTGAACGTGGCCCATCTCGAGAACGTTCTGCTTCTCCTCGAGTTTCAGGGTCATGTGCGCGGCGATGGTGTCGGCAAGGCGACCGAGATCCTCGATCCCCTGCAGCGAGGTAAGAATTTCCGGCGGAATTTTCTTGTTCAGCTTGACGTACTGCTCGAACAAACCCAGCGCCGAACGCAGCAACACCTCGGCCTCGCGCTCGACCAGCTGGCCTGACTCGACAATCGGCGAAATCTCGGCGGCGAAGTAGGGATCGATGGTGACGTAGTCATGGACCAGCGCCCGGCGTTCGCCCTCGACCAGGACCTTGACCGTGCCGTCGGGCAGCTTGAGCAGCTGCAACACGGTGGCTAGGGTGCCGATGGGATGGATGTCGGCAACCGCCGGGTCGTCGATCTCGGCACTGCGCTGCGACACCAGCAGGATCTGCTTGTCGTTGCCAAGTGCCTCGTCGAGGGCCTTGATCGACTTGTCGCGGCCGACGAACAGCGGGATCACCATGTGAGGAAAGACCACCACGTCGCGCAGCGGCAGGACGGGCGTCACGAAACGCTCGCCGTCGACGACGGACACGCTGGTATCTTGCTCGGCCATGAGAGGCTCCTTGGGTCGTTATGCGGGGCCGGCGCGCGGCCGAACCACGCTACCGGAACGGGGGCGGGTCGGCGGTCAGTCCGCGGCGATCCGCTGGCGCTCGATCCCCTCGTAGATCATGTAGGGTTTCGACTCACCGGTTACCACCGACTCGTCGATTACCACCTTGCCGACGTTTTCCATCGACGGCAGGTCGTACATCGTGTCGAGCAAAATCTGCTCGAGAATAGTGCGCAGGCCACGGGCACCGGTCTTGCGATCCATCGCCTTGCGGGCGGTTGCGCGCAGCGCATCCTCGCGGAATTCGAGGGCCACCCCCTCCATACGGAACAGCTTGCTGTACTGCTTGGTCAGGGCGTTGCGCGGCTCGGTGAGGATGCGTACCAGCGAGTCCTCGTCGAGTTCCTCAAGGGTAGCCACCACCGGCAGACGGCCAACAAACTCGGGGATCAGGCCATAACGGATCAGGTCCTCGGGTTCGGCATGGCCGAGCAGTTCGCCTATCGAGCGGCGGTCTTCCTTGGCCCTGACCTCGGCCGAGAAGCCGATACCGCCCTTCTCCGAGCGCTGACGGATGATCTTTTCGAGACCGTCGAACGCACCGCCGACGATGAACAGGATATTGGCGGTGTCGACCTGCAGGAACTCCTGCTGCGGGTGCTTGCGTCCACCCTGCGGCGGCACCGAGGCCACCGTGCCCTCGATCAACTTGAGCAGGGCCTGCTGCACCCCTTCGCCCGAGACGTCACGAGTGATCGACGGGTTGTCTGACTTGCGCGATATTTTGTCGATTTCGTCAATGTAGACAATGCCGGTCTGCGCCTTGTCGACGTCGTAGTCACATTTCTGCAACAGCTTCTGGATGATGCTCTCGACATCCTCGCCGACATAGCCCGCCTCGGTCAGCGTGGTCGCGTCAGCGATGGTGAACGGCACGTTGAGCATCCGGGCCAGGGTCTCGGCGAGCAGGGTCTTGCCGGAGCCGGTCGGTCCGATCAGCAGGATGTTGCTCTTGGTCAGCTCGACGTCGTCATCCTCGGCCTCGGCATTGAGTCGCTTGTAGTGATTGTAGACCGCGACCGCCAGGGTCTTTTTCGCGCGCTCCTGGCCGATCACGTAGCTGTTTAGTATATCGTTGATTTCTTTAGGTTTTAGCAGCGCACTGCCGGCCTCTTCCGTAGGCTTCTCCTGCATCTCCTCGCGGATGATGTCGTTACACAGTTCGACGCATTCGTCGCAGACGTAGACCGACGGCCCGGCAATCAGCTTGCGTACCTCGTGCTGGCTTTTGCCACAAAACGAGCAGTACAGCAGCTTGCCGTCATCCTTGCCGTGAGAGTCGTCACTCATCGTGTCACCTTAGTCGGTGGTCTGGTTAAGAAATCTCTGATCAAATCTGGACGAAGCCGATTTCGCCGCAAACTCTGGACACCCTGGGGGCAAGAAACAGGTTCATGTCGTAATCCGAGGTCCCTTGAGACCCAAGATGCGGACTTTCACCCCGGAATGCAAGGCCATGCCGGGGGTGAATTGCGCCAGGTCATGCATCATTCCGCGGCGAATCCATGCACGTGCTGTCAACCGACTGGATTGCCGTCGTGACAACCGGTTCCCGGATCAATCCGGAAGCGGTGGAAATCAGGCGTCCTGGCCCGGTGTCCGTGCCATCATGACCTGGTCGATCAGGCCGTACTCGGTAGCTTCCTCTGCACTCATGAAATAGTCACGGTCGGTGTCAGCCTTGACCTTGTCCAGCTCCTGGCCGGTGTGCTCGGAGAGGATCCGGTTGAGGCGGTCGCGGGTGTTGAGCATCTCACGGGCATGGATCTCGATGTCCGCCGCCTGGCCCTGCATGCCACCCAGCGGCTGGTGGATCATCACCCGCGAATGCGGCAGGCAGTA
>QNFN01000258.1 GCA_003645555.1 Gammaproteobacteria bacterium
CCAAAAGGGGTAGATCAAGGCGGAAAAGTGCAGGAATAGTGGGCCTATTCCAAGCTTTTCCAACGCAGAGATACGCCTTTTGGCAAAGCGAACAGTAACCGAACTTTGCGCATGGCCCACTAGGACACGCGACTGTGCATCGCCGTTCATTCGGCGGGGTCTTCATCCCTATTCCGCTCCAAGGGCGGATGCCATGACCTTGAACACATGCGTGTTGTCATTTTCTCCTGCAAACCGATCAGACAGAGGGCCTTGAGAGATCACCGGGACATCCAACGGCGTGTGTCTCGTGGTTGACCAGTTGATGTAGAACACGCCACCGTTCGGCATCCAGAAGGGGCCATCTTCATCGGGCTTCCCACTGGAGGTCCGCGTCACCCGCATGCCTCCCGTCTCGTGATCCGCCGTGACTATAACCAGCGTCTCGCCAGCCTCAGCGGCAAATTTCCTTGCGACCTCTACCGCCTCATCGAGGCCAAGCGTGTCTGCGATGGCGTTACCTGCATCGTTGTCGTGACTGGCCCAGTCGATCTGTCCCGCCTCCACCATCAGAAAAAAACCACGCCTGTTCGTCGAGAGCATATTGATGGCTTTTGTTGTCATTTCCGCCAACGACGGGCTGAACGGGCGCTTCATGCCCTCGTCGGAAAAAAAACCGAGCAATCTCGAGGTCGCGTGCGGGTCCACCGCATCGAATGCCGTCTTGTCACAAACATGCAGGTAGCCCTCGGCAACGGCCTCTGCAATCAGATCCCTGCCGTCATCGCGCTCTCCCGGCTGCGGATGACAGCCCGTTTGGTCCGATGGCAAGAACTCGTCTTCCCCGCCACCCAACAGGAGATCGGGTTCGGCGACAAGCATCTGCCTGGCAATTTCAGGCATCGCTTTCCTGTTTTCGACATGCGCGGCGAATGCGGCAGGGGTGGCATGTGCCATAGGCGTCGTCGTCACCAGGCCAACGGAACGTCCTGTTGCGGCGGCGATCTCCAGGATCGTCGGCACGGACACGAGCAGCTCATCCATCGCGATCGCGCCGTTTTTCGTCTTGACGCCTGCAGCCATGGCCGTAGCTGCCGCAGCGGAGTCGGTCACCGGGCTGTCCGAAGAATGCGTCGACAGCATGCCACTGACAGGCATGGCGTCCATGGACAGCTTCCCGTGTTCTCCGGCAGCGACCCAACGCGCCGCCTTCAGGTGCCCGACACCCATGCCGTCACCGACGAACAGGACGACATTTCTTGCACTGCCAACCTGGGCCGGAGCGGCCACACTGTCGCCACTTATAAAAACACTACACAAAAGAATCAGTGTGACGATGCTTTTCATACCGTTACGCTGTGAGAGATGTTGCCTTGCATAACGCCGGAACCGCGGCCCAGGTCATGTTTCATCCAGCATTCCTGCAAGGATGGTATGGCACCTGCTGCCGGGCTTCGCCAGTGCTTCCACGACGGCAAGGTGGTGAGCCTCCGGTACTCGGCCAGGCGTATCGCAGATCGGCCAGGCGTCCGCCAGCAGCTGGCTCTGGCGCTTGAACTCGTCGCTTTCATCGTCACCGACGGCCAGCGCCAAGGGTGCGTTCACCATGGGCTCCATCAACGCGGGGCTCAACGCCTTGGCCGCCCCGACGTCGAGCTGCGCCTCGACGTTGATCGAGGTGTGACGCAACGGCTCGAGGTCGTAGAGTCCGCTGATCGCCAGGCCACCGCGAATCGCCGAGCCGACGTCGGCGTGCCCCGCCCCGGCCCAGTCGGTCGCCATCAGCAAGGCGACCAGGTGCCCGCCGGCCGAGTGACCGGCCAGGTAGATTCTCTCCGCATCAGCACCGTAGGTCGCCGCGTGGCCCCTGGTCCACGCCAGCCCGCGACGCACCTGGGCCACGATTTCACCGACCGTGATCCGCGGGCACAGCCCGTAGTTGACCAGGACGACATCCAGGCCAAGCTGCTGCAGTGACGGCACCAGGAAGGTGAAGTCGTCCTTGTCCAGGGAGCGCCAATAGCCCCCGTGCACGAAGTAGAGCACCGGTCGGGGGTCGTCATCGGCACCCGGGTACCAGTCAAGGCGTTCGCCGGGATCGGGGCCGTAGGCGAGCCCGATGTGACCGGTGAGTCGTTCACGCCACGTGGCTGATTCGCGTGCCCAGCGGGCGAATATCTCCGGATGGTCGGGTATCGAGGCCCTGGCGTTGTACTGACTCTCCAGGTAGTCGGCATCGACACTGTTGGTCATTTCTGTATCCACCGTTTCGGAATCTCTCCAGGTCGTCCTGACATCCTGGGCACGGATCCGTGCACTACCTGCGCATCATCATGGTGCGATTGCACTGTATTGGTGCAACTTAGTGTGTCAATCGCAATGAACAGCAGGGTCATACAACATATATATATGTTTTCTCATGCTTTTTATTTCTGGCATAAGCCATGCAACCAGATCTGCAAACGTCTCATCTTGAATCACGGCCGGGCACCGGCCACCGCCCAAGGAGAATGCCATGAAACTTGTCAGTGCTGTAATCAAGCCGTTCAAACTCGACGACGTGCGCGAAGCGCTGTCCGAGATCGGTGTGCGCGGCATCACCGTCACCGAGGTCAAGGGCTTCGGTCGCCAGAAAGGCCACACCGAGCTCTACCGTGGTGCCGAGTATGTCGTCGACTTCCTGCCCAAGATCAAGATCGAGGTCGGCATCGACGATGGCCTGCTCGACGGCGTCATCGAAGCCCTGTGCAAGGCCGCCCACACCGGCAAGATCGGCGACGGCAAAATCTTCGTCTCTCCGCTTGAAAACGCCATCCGCATCCGTACCGGCGAGACCGGTGACGAGGCACTCTGATCCCAGGCCGCGACCTGCGAGGAATACTGTCATGAAACACATCCTGAAACTGCTCCCCCTGCTCGGTCTGCTGCCGGCGTTAGCCGCCGCGGACGAGCCCACCCTCAGCGCTGGCGATACCGCCTGGATGCTGACCTCCACAGCACTGGTCCTGATGATGGTCATCCCCGGGCTGTCACTTTTCTACGCCGGTATGGTACGAGCGAAAAATGCCCTGTCGGTGATGATGCAGTGCTTCGCCATTACGGCCTTGGTAACCATCATCTGGACCCTCTACGGCTACAGCCTCGCTTTCTCCGATGGTGGCGCGCTGCAATCATTCGTCGGTGGCCTGTCGAAGGTCCTGTTCTCGAGCGTCGGCGTCGACAGCCTCAGCGGCACCATCCCCGAGACGGTGTTCGCGATGTTCCAGCTGACTTTCGCCATTATCACCCCGGCACTGATCGTCGGCGCCTTCGCCGAGCGCATGAAATTCTCGGCCATGCTCTGGTTCACCGGCATCTGGGTGACCGTGGTTTACTTCCCGGTCGCGCACTGGGTATGGGGTGGTGGCTGGCTCGGTGAAGCCGGCGCTCTCGATTTTGCTGGCGGCACCGTGGTGCACATCAATGCTGGCGTTGCCGGCCTGGTCGCCGCGCTGGTGCTCGGCAAGCGCAAGGGTTTCCCGACCACGGCCATGCCACCACACAGCCTGATGTTCACGATGGTGGGCGCCTCGATGCTGTGGGTCGGCTGGTTCGGCGTCAACGCCGGTAGTGAACTCGCCGCCGACGGGGTCTCCGGCATGGCCATGGCCGTGACCCAGATTGCCGCCGCCGCTGCCGCACTCACCTGGACCTTCGCCGAATGGGGCCGTCACGGTAAACCGAGCGCCCTCGGTATCGCGTCGGGTGCCGTTGCTGGCCTGGTC
>QNFN01000259.1 GCA_003645555.1 Gammaproteobacteria bacterium
CGGCGGCCACGCTGACTCCCAGCGTCCTTGGCGATCCCCGCGGAAACGCAGTTCGATGGCGGTGACACCGTCGAGCAGACGCTGTTCCAGCGGGACACTGTTCGGGGCGCGGTCAAGCACCGGCCAGACCCGCCGCACCAGGGTGCGGTCGACCAGGTCGTAGCCCACCCGCTGGAGTGAGCTGCGCGGCTGGCCGGTCGGATTGGGCCAGCCGCCGCGCGTCAGCTCGAGTGCCGGGGTGGCGCCAGCTCCGGCGGCCAGGGCCGGCAGTGGATCACCGAAGGCATCGCGAACCGGGCGTGTCCCGGCCTGGCTGAGGTCGTCAACCAGCCGCGTCACCGCATGTTGCAGCGCCCCGAGTCGTGCGCTACGCGCGCCGATCAACTCACTGCCGTCGAGTACGCTGGCCAGTCCGCCGTAGGCCAGCAGCGAAAGGACGGCGAAAATCGCCAGGGCCACCAGCAGTTCGATCAGTGTGAAGCCACGCACGTGCATTCGGGGGTCCTTAGCGTGGCGCCGTCGCGGGGCGATCAAGGTAGGCGACCAACGTCACGATGGGCGCCGCGTCTTCATCTGCACGGTGTACAGCGACCTCCACGCGGCGCAAGTCGGGGTCATCGGTAGTGATCGTGGCTACCTGCCAGTACCAGGTGTGTCCACCCATGTCGCTGTGCCCACGGCTCGTCCCCGGGTCTGGCCAGTTGCCGTCGAGACGGAAGCCGGCAACGGTATTCCCGGCAACCCACTGCGCCAACGTGCGTTCAGCGAGGTAGGTGGCGTTGCGTGCCTGGCTGGAAACCGCAGTGATCAGGGCGCCCAGGCTGACCGCCAGCACAGCCAGCGCAACCAGGATCTCGATCAGGGTGACGCCGCGCGTGCGACGGCAATGGGCGGCGGTGCTCACACCGACTCGCATGTGGGTGGAGGCAGGTCGGCGAGGCCATCGCCGGTCAGCCGGCAGACGGTAGTCGGCCCCTGCAACTCGAGTGTGAAGGGGGTCATCTCGCCGCTGGAGAAGAGCAGCAGCTGTGGTTTGCCTTCCAGCGTTTCGGGTAGCGCCACTGAGCGCCCCTCGACCGCAAGCCGGAGGTGCAGTTCCTGGGGCAAGGTGCGCAGTCGCCAGATGGGGTCGGCCAGTGGCTGCCAGTCATCGCTGCCGAGTGCCAGCAGTTGGTAACTGCCACGGTTCAACTCAAGACCGTGCTCGACACCCTGCAACACGGCCTGTTCACGCGCCAGCTGCAGCAGCGCGGCGAGACGCGCGGCCTCGTCGTCGCCATCTGCCGTGCCCAGTCCCGGTCGCACGGCAAGCGTGGCCATGGTCAGGATGATGCCGATCAGCAACAGCACCACCAGCAGTTCGATCAGGCTGAATCCGCTGGCGGTGAGGCGCGGCTCAGTCGAGGTTCCAGTTGCCAAGATCAGCATCGATCCTTTCGCCACCGGGAACGCCGTCGGCACCCAGCGTGTAGATGTCGATGGCGCCATGTTCCCCCGGGCTGAGGTAGAGGTAGGGACGTTGCCACGGGTCGATCGGCAGCCGGTCGAGGTATCCGCCCGGCTGCCAGTTGCGCGCCTCCGGGTCGCCCGTCGGCTTGCTGACCAGGGCCTCCAGTCCCTGTTCGGTGCTCGGGTAATGGTAGTTGTCGAGGCGGTAGAGACTGAGCACGCTTTCCAGTGTGCGCAGGTCCTGCTTCGCCTTGACCAGTCGCGCGGTATCCGGGCGGTCGAGAATGCGTGGCACGATGACTGCGGCGAGGATGCCGAGGATCACCAGGACGACCATGATCTCGATCAGCGTAAAACCGTGCTGGTGACCGTTCGCACGGTAGCCGCACCGTGTCCGGCAGGGCCTGAGACGAGCCGACGCACGGGCAGCAAGCGGCGGGTTCATGGAGGTGTGGGATGGCATGGCTGTCGGTTCCCCGGGGTCACAGCGTGACCAGCTGGTTGAGCTGGAAGATCGGCAGCAGGATCGCTACCACGATGGCGAGGATGATACCGCCAAGCAGCACGATCATCAGCGGCTCCAGCAAACCGACCAGCGTGGCCAGGCCGAGTTCGATCTCACGCTCCTGCTGGGTCGCGGCGCGGTCGAGCATGTCCGCGAGGCGCCCGCTGCTTTCACCACTGGCAATCAGGCTGAGCGCCAATGGGGTGAACTGGCCAGTCTGCTGCAAGCCGGTGCGCAGCGTACTGCCCTCGCGGATCTGGCGTCCGACGCCGGTCAACGAGCGGCGCAAGGCCAGGTTCGGGACCACGCTGGCGGCCAGGCGCACGCCGTCGAGCAGCTGCACCGCGCTGGCGGTCAGGATGGCCAGGGTGCGAATGAAGCGGGCGGTGTTGAGACGGCGCACGGCGGCGCCGACCAACGGCAGCGCCAGCAGCAGGCGATCGGCGGTGAAGCGCGCTGCCGGCAGGCGCAGCAGCAGGCTGCCGCCGACCAGCGCCAGCAGGCCGGTCAGCACCGCGGGCAGCGCCAGTACGCGCACCTGGTCGCTGGTCGCGATCAGGGCGCGGGTGAACCAGGGCAACTCCTGGCCGATGCCGCTGAAGACGCGTACCACTTCCGGTACCACGTAGACCATCATCACCCCGATGACGGCGATCGCCACCAACAGCACCAGCGCCGGGTAGACCAGCGACAGCACCAGTTTCTGCCGTAGCGCCTGGCTGCTTTCGACATGGTCGGCAAGTCGTTCGAGAACATCGGCCAGCCGCCCTGACTGCTCACCGGCGGCGACTGTCGCGCGGAAGAATGGGGGGAAGACGCGCGGATGGTCGGCCAGGGCATCGGAGAGTGCCAGGCCTTCGACCACGCGACTGCGCACGCCGAGCAGCACGCGACGTGCGCGTGGTCGGCTGGTCTGCTCGGCGACCGTCGCCAACACCTCGCCGATCGGCAGTCCGGCCCGGGCCAGCGTTGCCAGCTGCCGGGTCATGACCACGAGTTCGGCCGTGGGCAGGGTGTAGCGCTGGCTTTGCGGTCGATCCTTGCCCGCCTGACCGGAGACCGGTGCCACCTCGAGCGCGCTCAAGCCGCGTTCGCGCAGCAGTTGGCGCACCTGGCGCGCCGAATCCCCCTCGAGCACACCGTGCTGCTCACGCCCGCGGCCGTTTAGCGCGAGGAACTCGTAAGCGCCCAAGTTCAACCCGCCTTATTCACGGTGGCGGCAGGAACCTGAGATCACATGCAGATTGCAGGTGTCAATCCTTAAGGAACCTCTGATTAATTCTGGGCGAAGTAGATGGTGATGCAGAATGTTCAGATTTAAGGCGCCAAGCGCACGTAATAGCTGGCTATTGCGCAGCCTGGCAACGATAAAGCTGGACATTCTGGGCGCCAGATACGAGTTCATGAATTGATCAGAGGTTCCTTCAATATCATTGTTTGATCCTGGCGGTAAGAAGGTCTCCGCCTAGCGCGGCCCTGGCTTGTTCTGGCGCACCTGAGCTTGTACTTTCACTCAAGAGGTAGCTAACGCTACTACTCTCGCTCCAGGGCGGCGCCCAGCCACACCAGTCCAGCGCCAGCTTCCACGATCCACCGTGAATAACACGGGTTCACTCCTCCCGGGTGACGCGCAGCACTTCCTCGAGGGAGGTGTCGCCGCGTAGCACCCGACGCAGGCCATCCTGGTGCAGGCCGGGCGTGCCAGCGCGGACATGCGAGGTGAGGTCCTGCTCGCTGGCAGCGTCATGGATCAGCGTGCGCAGCTCCTCGTCGATTACCAGGAGTTC
>QNFN01000260.1 GCA_003645555.1 Gammaproteobacteria bacterium
GATCTCGTCGGCGAGCACCACCTGGGCGAAGATGGGCCCCGGATGAAAACGGAACTCCCCGGTCGAGCGCTCGTAGACCGCGACGCCAAGGATGTCGGCAGGCAAAAGATCGCTGGTAAACTGAATGCGGTTGAAGCGCAGTCCGAGCAGCTGCGCCAGGACGTGGGCGAGCGTGGTCTTGCCCACCCCGGGCAGATCCTCGATCAGCAGGTGACCGCGGGCAAGCAGACAGGCCAGGGCCAAGCGGATCGTCGGCCGCTTGCCCAGGACGATCTCCCCGGCTCGCCGGGTAACATTTTCGAGTGCATCCTTCATGTGTCAGCCGTTCGATCCTTTCTCCGTTACAGGGTTCCGCCAAGTCCGGTCACGGGCGGCGTACGCAGAGAAGGGTAGCAGCCTTGGCCGCCTGGACTGAATGATGAACGGCGATTCACTGTTCTTTGCCTCCTTCCTGATCTTTACCGGGGCGGCGTTGTTCGCCACGGTGGCGATGTTCGCGCGCCAGGCACTACCGCTCGCCTACATCCTGCTCGGCGTCGTCGTGGGTCCGTGGGGGCTTGGCCTGGTTGCCGAGCCGGAGACGATTCAGGACATTGCCCAGATCGGCATCGTCTTCCTGCTTTTTCTGCTCGGGCTGAACCTGAAGCCGCAGGATCTTCTGCACATGTTTGGCGAGGCGAGCCTGGTGACGCTGGTCAGCTCGGCCGTGTTTTCCTTGCTCGGGATGGCGGTCGCACTGCTGTTCGGATTCACCATGATCGAGGCGCTGGTCGCCGGTGCGGCGATGATGTTTTCGAGCACCATCATCGGCCTGAAGCTGCTGCCCACGACCATGCTCCATCATCAGCACATCGGCGAGATCGTCATCTCGATCCTGCTGTTGCAGGACATGATCGCGATCCTGATCCTGATGCTGGTCCAGGGTGGCAGTATGCCGGTTGGCGAGTTGATGCTGGTTGGGCTCGGCCTGCCGCTGCTCGGTGCGGTGGCCTACTTCGGTGATCGCTATGTGCTGTTTCCGCTGATTGCCCGTTTCGATACCATCCAGGAGTACGTATTCCTGGTCGCGATTGGCTGGTGCCTCGGCCTCGCCGAGCTGGCTGGTCTGCTCGGACTGTCGCACGAGATCGGTGCCTTCATCGCCGGGGTGGCCATGGCCACCAGCCCGATCGCGCTGTTTATCGCCGACAGCCTGCGCCCGCTGCGCGATTTTTTCCTGGTGATGTTCTTCTTTTCACTCGGCGCCGGTTTCGAGCTGCCGGCGATCGGCATGGTCTTCTGGCCGGCACTGCTGCTGGCCGGTCTCAGCCTGGCGGTCAAGCCGGTAATTTTTCGCCTGCTGTTGATGCGTGCCGGTGAGACCGAGCGGCGTTCGCGCGAGGTTGGCGTACGTCTGGCGCAGATCAGCGAATTCTCGTTGTTGATTGCGCTGGCGGCACTGCAGGCCGGCGTCATCGCCGAACGCGCCTCCTACCTGATCCAGTTGGCGGTACTGTTGAGCTTTGCGATGTCATCGATCTACGTTGTGCGCAAGTACCCGACACCCATCGCGGTCAGTGACCGCCTGCGACGTGACTGAACCGCCGAGGAGCCTCTGATCAGAAGCTCCTCAACACAGGTACCGAGGGAGAACAGGATGAGCGAGCAGGACGACATCGGCCCGGCGCAGGCGCTGGTCGAGCAGGGCATGGAACACCATCAGGCAGGCGACCTGGTCGAGGCGGGTCGTTGCTACGCGATGGCGGTGAAGATGGATGCCGAACATGCTGACGCCCATAACCTGCTCGGCCTGGCCCAGCTGCAGGCGGGTGACGTCGATGGGGCGGTGGTCTCGATCGATCGTGCGGTCGTGTTGCGCCCGGAGATCGCTCATTACCACCTGAGCCTGGGCAAGGCGCGGCAGGGTGTCGGCGACCTCGTGGCGGCAATTGCCGCTTACGAAGAGGCGCTGCGCCTCGATCCGGTCCTGGTCGAGGCACTGAACGATCTCGGCAACGCCCTGCTCGCGGAGGGCGATGCGCGCCGTGCCATTGCCAGCTACGAAAAGGCGGTGGAGGTTGACCCAGACTACACCCTGGCCGGGTCCAACCTGGCCAACGCACTGCACGGCCAGGGTCGATACACCGAGGCGGAGCGCTGCTACCACCGGCTGCTCGAAGGTGAGCCGGGAAATGTCGAGTGGCTGGGTGGGCTCGCCCTGGTGCTCGGCGAGAGCGAACGCTACGCCGAGGCGATCGAGCAATGCGCGCGTGCCCGGCTCCTGGCCCCGGACGACCCGGTCCTGGTGCAGCGGCTTCTCTACTTCGCGGCCATCGACGGTCGTTGGGCCGAGTTCCGTTCGGCGCTGACGCGGCTTGCCGCAGAACAGCGCGAAGAACTGGCCGAGGTGCTGACAGGTCGCGGGCTGGTGGCCGAGGCGCAGGCGTGCCGTGGCCTGGTTGCCAGCCACTGAGATGGATCTCAGCGTGCCGCCTCGACATGTGTCGGGTCGAGTACCCGTACCAGGTCGGCTGGAGCAAGCCTGACCAGCAGGCCACGGCGCCCGCCGTTGATGTAGATCTTCGGCAGTCCGACGATGGTTGATTCCATGCACACCGGCAGCGGCTTGCGTGTGCCAAACGGGCTGATGCCACCGACCTGGTAGCCGGTCATCCGGTGTGCCGCGGCCGGGTCGACCGGAGCGACCGACTTGACTCCGAGGGCCCGGGCCAGCGCCTTGGTCGACACCTCACGGTCACCGTGCATCAGCACCAGCAGCCCGTGACCGCACTCATCGACCATGACCAGTGTCTTGATCACCGCGTGTTCGTCGACGCCGGTCTGTTTGGCGAAGCGCGTGGTGCCACCGCCGTCGGCGTAGTCGTAGGGGTGCTCGGTAAATTCGATGCCGGCGTCACGTAAGGCATGGATGGCACGGGTTACCGGCTGTTTGCGTCCCATGTCTCAGGGGAACCTCTGATTAATTCATGGACTCGTATTTGGCGCCCAGAATGTCCAGCTTTATCGTTGCCAAGCTGCGCAATAGTCCGGCTATTACGTGCCCTTGGCGCCTCAAATCTGAACATTCTGCATCACCATCTACTTCGCCCAGAATTAACCAGAGGTTCCCAGGCGTCCGGACGTAAAGAGGCCCGGGTGCCGTTTGGCACCCGGGCCCCGGGTCGGCAGGTCGTCGGCATCAGTCGTTGACGAAGGCGATACCCTTGGCAATGTTGCCCTTGAGCTCGTCGATCATGGCGGCCTTGAGGCCCTGTTCGCGCTCGCTCAGGTCGCCGTAGGAGAGGATCTCCTCGACGCCGTTGGGGCCGAGGCGTACCGGCTGGGCGAAGTAATCGGTCTCCTCGCCGTCGACGGCGACGTAGCAGCACTCGACATTCATGTCGCCGGCGAGGCCACGGGCCAGCGCCACAGTGAAACGGGCGCCGGCGTCGGCCATCGACAGCGTCGCCGAACCGCCACCGGCCTTGGCCTCGACCACCTCGGTGCCGGCGTTCTGGATCTTGGGCACCAGCGCGTCGAGTTCGGCATCACTGAACTCGACCTGCTGCTGCGACAGCAGCGGCAGGATGGTGTTGCCGCTGTGACCGCCGACCACGGTGACGTCGAGGTCATCGGGGTTGATGCCTTTGAGTTCACCGACGAAGGTCTTGGAGCGAATGACGTCGAGCATGGTGACGCCGAAGACCCGGCGCGGATCGTAGAC
>QNFN01000261.1 GCA_003645555.1 Gammaproteobacteria bacterium
CAGCGACCGCTTCTGCGAGACGTGCTCGCCCGGCACGGGGCGTAGCGCCGCGTGCAGCAGGTGGGGCGCGGAGTGGTTGAGCGCGATGGCCGGGCGTGCGGCCGGATCGACTCGGGCGTCGATGGTGTCGCCGATGGCCATGGCTCCCGCGGCCAGCCGGCCGGCGTGCAGGTGAGCCTGGCCGTGTTTATGGGTGTCAGCGACAGCGAAGACGCCTCCGGGGGAGCGCAGTTCACCGTGGTCGCCGACCTGGCCGCCCGACTCGGCATAGAAGGGTGTGCAATCGAGCACCACGACGCCCTCGTCGCCGGCCGCGAGGGTCTCGACAGCCTGACCGTCGCGGAGTAGCGCAACCACCCGGCCTTCGCCGGCCGGGTCGTCGTAGCCACAGAACTCGGTGACCGCGTCGATCTCCGGCAGGGCCCCGTAGTCGACGGCGAACTGGCTCGCGGCACGCGCCCGCTCGCGCTGCGCGGCCATGTGTTTCTCGAAGCCGTCCTGGTCGATGGTCAGCTCGCGCTCGCGGGCGATGTCGGCCGTCAGGTCGACCGGGAAGCCGTAAGTATCGTAGAGCAGGAACAAGGTCTCGCCGGGGATCTCGCTGCCTTCGAGGTCGGCAATTTGCTCCTCGAGGATGCGCAGACCCTGCTCGAGGGTTTCGGCGAAGCGTTCCTCCTCGAGGCGCAGCACGCGCTCGACCTGTGCGGTGGCGTCTGCGAGTTCGGGGTAGGCGGCACCCATTTCGGCCTCCAGGGCGGGAACCAGCCGGTGGAAAAACGGCTCTTTCAGGCCGAGCTTGTGGCCGTGGCGGATGGCGCGGCGGATGATCCGGCGCAGCACGTAGCCGCGTCCCTCGTTCGACGGCAGCACACCGTCGACGATCAGGAAGGCACAGGCGCGGATGTGGTCGGCAATCACCTTCAGCGAGTTGTTGTCGAGATCGTCGGTATCGGACAGTTCAGCGGCCGCGGCGATCAGTTTCTGGAACAGGTCGATCTGGTAGTTGCTGTGCACGCCTTGCAGCACCGCGGCGAGGCGTTCGAGGCCCATGCCGGTATCGACCGACGGCTTCGGCAACGGCGTCATGGTGCTGTCGGCCGAGCGGTTGTACTGCATGAAGACCAGGTTCCAGATCGCGATGTAGCGGTCACCGTCTTCCCCGGGCGTGCCGGGCGGACCGCCGGCGACATCGGGTCCGTGGTCGTAAAAAATTTCCGAGCAGGGGCCGCATGGGCCGGTATCGCCCATGGCCCAGAAGTTGTCGCTCTCGTAGCGCTTGCCGCCTGGCTTGTCGCCGATACGGGTGAAGCGGGACGGGTCGATGCCGATTTCGTCGAGCCAGATCGAGGCGGCCTCGTCGTCGTCCACGTAGACCGTGACCCACAGTTTCTCACCGGCCAGGCCGAGGACGTCGGTCAGGAACTCCCAGGCGTAGTGGATCGCCTCGCGCTTGAAGTAGTCACCAAAGCTGAAGTTGCCCAGCATCTCGAAGAAGGTGTGGTGACGGGCGGTGTAGCCGACGTTCTCCAGGTCGTTGTGCTTGCCACCGGCGCGCACGCAGCGCTGCGAGGTGGTGGCGCGCTGGTAGGGCCGCGGGTCCTGGCCCAGGAAGACGTCCTTGAACTGGACCATGCCGGCATTGGTGAACAGCAGCGTCGGGTCGTTTCCGGGCACCAGGGGGCTGCTCGCGACGATCTCGTGGCCACGCTCATTGAAGTAGTCAAGGAATGCCTGACGGATCTCGTTACTGCTGCTCATGCTCGCTCGCCTGGATGGTGCAGAAAGTGGACGTCACCCGGTAGGCCGCCGCACCGCAGCCGCCAAGGGTTCACGCTTCGCCGAGGTCTGTCAACAGGGCGCGGATCTGCTCGGTGGCAAAGCCGCGCTGGGCGAGGAAGCGGGCGCGGCGGGCGAGATCACGACGGTCGGTCGGTGGGGCTGAACCGAAGCGTTTACGATGAACCGCGGCCAACTGCGTGCTCCAGTCGACCTCGGCCTCGTCAAGTGCCGTCGCGGCCGTGTCGGAGGCCACGCCGCGCTGGCGCAGTTCCTGGCGGATGCGGACCGGGCCGTGACCACGTTCGATCCGACTGCGGACGAAGGCCTCGGCGTAACGCGTATCCGACTGCTGGCCGGCCGTGGCGAGGTGCTCGATGAGCGCTCCGAGTTCGGCGGCATCGGTCTCTGGGCCAGTCAGCTTGCGTTGCAGCTCGGCCCGGCTGTGCTCGCGCCGGGCGAGCAGGCCGAGGGCGCGCTGGCGCAGGGCGTTGGCGTCGTCAGGCTTCAGCTTCAGCCTCGGCGGGTTCATCGGCCTCGACGGGGTTGCTCGATGGCAGCAGCTTGGCCCGGATCAGCTGTTCGATCTCCGCGGCCATCGCCGGGTTTTCTAGCAGGAAGTTGCGTACGTTCTCCTTGCCCTGGCCGATGCGCTCACCGTTGTAGCTGTACCAGGAGCCCGCCTTGTCGACAAAGCCATGTTCGACCCCGAGGTCGATGATCTCGCCCTCGCGTGAGATGCCGTGGCCGTAGAGGATCTCGAACTCGACCTTCTTGAATGGCGGCGCGACCTTGTTCTTGACCACCTTGACCCGGGTTTCGTTGCCGACCACCTCGTCGCCCTTCTTGATCGCACCGATGCGGCGGATGTCGAGGCGTACCGACGAGTAGAATTTCAGGGCATTGCCGCCGGTGGTGGTCTCGGGGCTGCCGAACATGACGCCGATTTTTATGCGGATCTGGTTGATGAAAATCACCAGCGTGTTCGAGCGCTTGATGTTGGCGGTCAGCTTGCGCAGCGCTTGCGACATCAGGCGTGCCTGCAGGCCGACATGGGAGTCGCCCATTTCGCCGTCGATCTCGGCCTTTGGCGTCAGCGCCGCGACCGAATCGATCACGATCACGTTGACCGCGGCCGAGCGCACCAGCATGTCGGTGATCTCCAGTGCCTGCTCGCCGGTGTCCGGCTGCGAGACCAGCAGGTCGTCGACGTTGACGCCAATCTTCTCCGCGTAGCTTGGGTCGAGGGCGTGTTCGGCATCAATGAAGGCCGCGGTACCGCCCTGTCGCTGCACTTCGGCGACGGCTTGCAGAGCCAGCGTGGTCTTGCCAGACGATTCAGGCCCGTAGATCTCGACCACCCGGCCGTAGGGCAGACCACCGACGCCGAGAGCGACATCGAGGCTGATCGAGCCGGTGGAGACCACATCGATATCGCGAATGCTGCTGTCGCCCATACGCATGATGGTGCCCTTGCCGAACTGGCGTTCGATCTGGGTCAGAGCCGCGTTGAGAGCCTTCTGTCGATTGTCGTCCATAGCGTTGTTTTGATCCTGGCGAAATTTGAGAGAGGGGTTGCATCAAGCGTCGATTATTTCACAGCCCCCTGGGGCAGGCCATGGCCGATCGGCACGATCGGGTGTCGGATCTCGGCGACGGCCAGCCCGAGTCGTTCTGGAGGCTCACTGCGAACAGGTTGCATATTAAGGAACCTCTGATCAAATCATGAACTCGTATCTGGCGCCCAGAATGTCCAGCTTTTTCGTTGCAAAGCTTCGCAATAGCTAGCTATTACGTGCGATTGGCGCCTCAAATCTGAACATTCTGAAGCACCATCTACTTCGTCCAGGCTTAATCAGAGGTTCCTAAA
>QNFN01000262.1 GCA_003645555.1 Gammaproteobacteria bacterium
AATCCTGACGCCGGAGCGTGCTAGGGAACCTCTGATTAATTCTGGGCGAAGTAGATGGTGATGCAGAATGTTCAGATTTGAGGCGCCAAGTGCACGTAATAGCAGGACTATTGCGTAGCTTGGCAACGATAAAGCTGGACATTCTGGGCACCAGATACGAGTTCATGATTTGATCAGAGGTTCCCTAAGTCGCTACCCGTCGGTGCCGGTCATGGCATCTTCTTTCTTGGCTGCCTGGGCCGCCTTGGCGGCTTTCTGCTTTTTCTTTTTGTCTGCGTCGGGGCGCATGCCCGGCATGTGCAGGATGTCGGTCGGACAGACGGCAACGCACACCTCATCGCAACCGGGCCCGTAGCCGCTGCAGCTGGCGTGATCGACGGTAATGATGCCCTGGGCGTCGAAGTAGATCGCGTCGGCCGGGCACTCCTTGATGCACAGCTTGCACTGGATGCAGCCGACCGTGCAGACGCTCTTGACCGACTTGCCCTTGTCGCGGGTGGTGCAGGAGAGTATCACGCGGTGTTGGCGCGGCATCATCTCCAGCGTCTCCTTGGGGCAGGCGTCGATGCACAGGCCGCAGCCGGTGCACTTGGCAAAGTCGATGGCGACGATGCCGTCGTCGGTCATGCGGATGGCGCCGAAGGCGCAGACCTTCTGGCAGTCACCGAGGCCGAGGCAGCCGTACTTGCACGCCTTCGGGCCGCCGAACGACAACGCGGCGGCGGCGCAGGTGTGGATACCGACGTAGGTCGCCTGCTCGCGGGCCACGCTGCGGATGCCGGCGCAGCGCAGCATGGCGACCTCCTCCTTGATGACCCCGACCTCTTTCCCGGTCAGGTCGCCGATGACGATGGCGATCTCCTGGCCGCCCGGCGTGCACAGCGTCGGTGAAACCTCCTCGTCCTCGACGACGTGCTCGGCGTAACCCTGGCACGCGCCGTAGCCGCAGGCTCCACAGTTGGCCGCGGGGAGATTGTCCTTGACGGCCTCGATGACCGGGTTGCTCGGGACGTGGAATTTGCGTGCCGTGCCGGCTATCGCAATACCGAAGATCATCCCTAGTACGGTAAATACCAGGATGCCCCAGATGACGACAGGCAGCAGTTCCATCAGCCGCTCCTAGAAAAAGGACAACCCGGAAAAGCCGAGGAAGCTCATCGCGAAAAGCCCGCAGAGAATGAACGCCACCGGCAGCCCCTGGAAGACCCGCGGGACCGGTGCCATGTCGACCCGCTCGCGCGCGCAACTCATCAGGAACAGCGCCAGCGCGAAGCCGAGACCGGAGCCGAGTGAGAGCCCGAACGCCTCGGTGAAGCCCGCCTCATTGGTGGCGTTGAGCAAGGGCACCGCCAGGATGATGCAGTTGGTGGTTATCAGCATCAGGAAGATGCCGAATTTCTGGTGCAGCACCCGGTTCAACTTCTTGACGATCATGTCGGCGCCCTGCACGAAACAGGCGACGATGCCGATAAAGGCGATAATCTGGAGGAAATCGAGACTTAGCGGGCCGAGCGCGAAGGTCTGTACGACCCAGGCCATGACCCCGCTGAGAACCCCTACGACGACGTAGGTCAGGCCGAGACCGATGGCCGTATCCCGCTTGCGGCTGACCCCGAAGAAACAGCACAGGCCCAGGTAGCGGGTGAAAACGAAGTTGTTGATCAGGGCCGAGCTGATGATGACCGAGACCAGGATCGCCATCGCCGATGGCGCGATACTCCAGGCCGCATCGCTGCCGGCGATGTTCAGCAAGTAGTGGTCCTGTCCGCTGAGGGTCTCCGCGGCCGTGACGATGAAGCTGCCCGGCTCGGGTCCGCTCTTTACGCCGGTGATGTCGATCAGGATGTCGGCATCGTCGGCACGCACCAGGCGGATCACCTCCGGGCCGATTGGGAGCGTGCCCTCGACGAGCAATTCGTGGTCATTGAGGACCGTGGCTTCAGCCATGGCAGCCTCCACACCCGGTTCCACCTGGAGGCTCCTTGCCACGCTTGAGGTCGATCCAGTTGAACAGCGCCATGATCAGGCCGATGGTGAAAAAGCCGCCGGCTGGCAGGATCACCAGCAGCAACGGCTTGAAGTCGACGATCTGGAAGCCGAGGATGCTGCCGTTGCCAAGCAGTTCACGGAATGCACCGGTCAGGAGCATCGCCACCAGGAAGCCGAGTCCCATGCCGAAACCGTCCCAGAACGACGGCACCACGTCGTGCTTCATCGAGAACAGCTCCATGCGCGAAATGATGATCGCGAAGGCGACGATCAGTTTCACGTAGAGCCCGACCTCGCCGTAGACCGCCGGGAAGAAGGCCGCCAGCACCATGTCCATGATGCTGACCCAGATGGCGATGATGATGGTGAAGACCGGGATGCGGATCTTCGGGATGATGATGTTCTTGATCAGTGCCGCGGACACGCTCGAGAGCACCTGGACGACGAACACCGCGACGCCGAGCATCAGGCCGTTTTTGACCGACGTGGTCACCGCGACCGCAGGACAGAGGCTCAGGGCCAGGCGAAATACCGGGTTCTCGTCGAACAGGCCACGCATGATCAGCGTGGAGATCGGCGGGGGTGCGGTTCTGGTGACGATGTTCACAGGTAGTCCTCCACGAGGTCCATGCGCTTACGGAAGTTGCCCAGGGACCGCTTGACGCCATCGGTGACCGCGACACTGCTGATGGTGGCGCCGGTGATGGCATGGATGTCGGGGTGGCTTGGCAACTCGTCGGCGTATTTCACGATCCATTCGCTGAAGCCGGTTTCGTCGCCGAGGGATTCAACGGCATCTCGCCATTCCCTGGGCAGCGGGTCCTTGGTGACCTCGATGCCGAGCAGGGCATCGAAGCTACGCCCGGCATACTGGTTCTTGAAATAGGGCTCGGTAATCTGGTCGCCCAGGCCCGGGTCCTCCTCGTGTTCGATAATCTCGATGCCACGCAGGCTGTAATCGGAATTGATGGCGACGAAGAAGCGAATCCAGGTCTTGAAGCCGGGAACCTCGCCCTCGATGACGTAACCGGCGACCTGGTTGGCCTCGATGCCGGAGAAAAACCGTCCTACATAGCGGAAGTCGTCTTCGTCGTTGGCACCCGAGTTGGCCTCGACCCAGGTGTCTTTCTCAGCCGGGGCGCTGGCTTCGCGGACCGGTTCCGGCACCTCGGTGGTGGCCAGCAACTTCCCGCTGGCGTCAAACTGGACCAGTTGCCGGGGCGTCAGGTAGAAGATCTTGAGTTGACTGCCCCGCCAGAGCAGGTAGCGGCGGATCTCCTGGACCTCGGCCGATGGCGAGAGGTCGAGCAACTGGCTGATCAACTTCTGTTCGCGGGCCGCGACGTTGCGCGCCTTGGCGGGTTCGGTCCAGAGGTAGAAGCCGCCGAGGATGGCCGACGCCAGCAGGCAGACGATGGTCAGGCCGAGCGTGATGCGCATCATCTCCCGCGGCGATGGCGGTGTGATGTCTACCGCGGTCTGTGGCGTGCTCATGACGGCGTCCCGGTCGGTGCGGTTCGTTTCGGTCGGAACCAGTCTTCGAGTGCTGGCGTCATCGTGTTCATCAGCAAGATGGCGTAGCAGATACCCTCGGGGTACCCTCCCCCGTTGCGGATCATCCCCGGCAGCCGGCCTCTCACGC
>QNFN01000263.1 GCA_003645555.1 Gammaproteobacteria bacterium
CAAAACGCACGTAATAGCTAGCTATTGCGAAGCTTTGCAACGAAAAAGCTGGACATTCTGGGCGCCAGGTACGAGTTCATGACATGATCAGAGATTCCCTAAGGAGAACCGAACGATGCCCTTCGAACTCAACGGTCAGACCATCGAGGCCGATGCCAACGGCTACCTCACCGATACCAGTGACTGGAGCGAGGATCTCGCCCGAATTATCGCCGCTGATGAGGAGATCGAACTGACCGAAAAACACATGGACGTGCTGAACTACCTGCGCGAGGAGTGGCTCGAAAACAGCAACCAGCCCAACGAGCGCACCATCCTCAAGGCGATGAGCACACGCTGGGGCGCACGGATATCGAGCAAGGAACTCTACGACCTGTTCCCGAAAATGCCGAGCAAGCAGGGCGGCAAGATCGCCGGCCTGCCGGAAAGTCGGCGTAAAGGCGGTTACTGAGACTCACCTAGGGGTTCAACGTCGTGTACTGCTGAGCCCGACGAAGCTGCCACCGTTGTCCTCGGCCAGCCGCCGCATCAGCGCGGCGAAGCGCACCACATTGTCGGTCAAGCCACCGTAAGCGTAGAGCACCGGGAAACCGATGGCGTGGATGCGCACCCGGCGCCGGCCCGAAGTGTCGGCACGGTTGAGCCGGTCGACAGTATCGACCACCGCCTGGATGGAGCCGCGTGCAAAGTCGTCGCCGAAAACATAGATGCTGATCCGTTTGTCACCAGCATAGAAACGGCGGATTGCCGCCTCGATCCCCTCCACCGGACTTGAATTGGAAAACGGGGCCCAGCTGGCCAGCCGGGTGCCGATCGACTTGCGCCGCCCCGGAGTATCGGGAATCCAGCGCCCCCGGTACTGCGAAAACATGTAATCCCCCATGTCGTTCATCACCTGGATGCCCTTGACCTTGGGGTAGATGTTGAGCACCTCTTGGACTTTGCGCACCACCAGCGGCCACGCCCCGCGCTGCATGGAGCCCGAGGTGTCGATGACAAAAATGATGTACTCGCTGTCGACCGGGATACCACCGACGGTGGCGTTGCTTTTCGGGCGGCGATAGTCGGCGCCCAGTAACCGTTTCATCTCCTCCGACAGCGACTGTCTGGCGGTGGCGAGGCGATCAGCAATCACCTGCTTGGTGTCGAGGTCATGACGGGTCGCCTGGTAGCGGCCGCGGATTTCGCTTACCTCGGCCCGCAGTCGGGCCAGTTTCTGCTGGCTGGCGGCGAGGTCGGCACGACGGTCGCCCAGTTCACTCTCGACCACCCCGCTTTCACCGTCGAGAGTACGCAGCTCGACCTCGAGCCGTTGCACCAGGCCGCTGAGGTCAACACTGAGCTGGTCGATCACCTGCGGCTCGGCGATCTTGACGATCACCAGCAGCAGGATGATGGCGCCGAAGCCACAGGAGATCACATCGAGGAACGACAGGTTGAAGATTTCGACCTCACGTCGCTGGCGCCTTCTCATGGCCAGTCCCTCGCCGGCGTCATGAATGAACCACCAGTGGCGGCGGCGAGCTGCCAGAAAGCGGCCGCGGCGTAGGCATCGCCCTCCATTGGCAGCAGGATGATGTTGACCGGAATCTTCTCCGGGAGTGCGCGTACGGCCGCGAAGTAGTGCTTGAGGCGGGCGTCGGCACTGACCGTGGTGCCGCGTGGCTTGCCACGCCCCTGTGTCGGCAGGCCGTCAGTGATCAGGATGACGTTATCGGGCCGTGGCTGCATCTTCTTGACCACTTCGAATGCCCGCTCCAGGCTGGTCCCCTTCTCCGGGATCGTCTCCTGCAGTCCGGTGACCGCACGGTTGACCTGCTCGCGATTGTCGGTGTCGAGCCAGGTGCCGCCGCTGCCGGTGGCCGTGACCCGGGCCCGGGTATTGAAGCTGACCAGCTGGAAACGCGACCCGCGCGGCAACTGGCTGACCAGCCACTCGGCCGTGGCCAGCGTACGCCGCCACTTGGGCGCGGCCCGTTTACTTGCCTCGCTCATGTTGCGTCGGCGTATGACGTTGACCACGGTTTCGTCGAGCATGCTGGCCGAGGCGTCGACCAGGATCAGGATGCGCTTGCCACCGACCTTGAGCCCGGTCAGGTACTGGCGGTCACCATCGCCGACCACCTTGAGCACGCGATTGCCCGGATCCTTCGCCGCCTTGGCCTCGGCGGCAAGCCGTTTCGATTCGCTGTCGAGGTTCTTGAGATCGCTCTTGAGTTGCTCGATCGACGCCACGCGGGCGAGTGTGAGCCGGGACATCTCCGCCATCTCCAGTTCCAGCGCGGCGATCTCGGCGTCGATGGCGCGGATCGCTTCGTCGGCCTCGACCCGGGATTCGCTGGCCGCCTGCAGTGCCGCTTTGTCGGCGGAGAGATCCTGGCGGGCGCGGATCGCCTGGCGCTCGAGATCAACCGCCTCGGCACGCAGGTTGGCGAAGGTGGTCTCGCGCGTGCGCACGGTGTCGTGATCGAGGATCAGCACCAGCAACACCACGGCGCCGAAACCACAAAACATGATGTCGAGGAACGACAGCGAGAACGGCGAGATTGACCGGCGTTTCATGGCGAGACCCTGCTGTCCGCCACCCTCACCCGCCGCGCATGCGCCGGATCAGCCAGTGATCGACATAGCGCTCGCTGTCGAGCACCAGTCGCTCCTGCATCAGCTGCAGCTGGTGGACGAAGAACATCAGCACAATCGAGAGCACCAAGGCGATAAACGTGTAGTTGAAGGCGACGCCGAGACTTGAGGTCACCCCGGTGATATCGCCCTCCACGGCACGGTGCGCTTGACCAAGGGCGTCGCCAATACCACGCACGGTGCCAATAAAGCCGACCGACGGAATCGCCCAGGCGATGTAGCGGATGATCGACAGTTCCGACTCCAGTCGCTCGCCCTCGCTGTCGCACAGGTCACGTGCCGTGGTCGAAACATCCTGAACGTTGCCGGTGGCCGCAAAACGCCCGATAGCGCCTTGCAGCGCACGCGGCAACAAGCCATCGCGCTCGTGAGCAAGCAAGGCATCGAGACGCGCGGCCAGCGCGCGGGTGTCTTCAGGCCCCACCGGCAGGCCTTCGGGGAGTTGCAGCAGGTCGCGTCCGAGCAACTGCTGCTGGCCCCAGACGGCACGCCCCTTGTAACCGAGAATCGACAGCGCCCAGAGCATCAGCACAAAACAGGCTTCTTGCTCGTAGTCCTTGATGACGACGAAGAACGAGCGTTCCGGTGCGCGGTCAGGGTCGGCCTGGATCTGGGCGGCGATCGCCTGGCCGTCGATCTCCGCCTGCGGGCGCACCATGGCGACGTAGAGGGCGTGGACCAGGATGAACGCAACCAGCAGCGAGACCACCTGGTAGACGAACTCGTTGGGAAATCGCGTAGGCATGGTAGCGGGCTCCAGGTGGGGCAATCAGATATCGACCGGGAAGGCGACCGTACTGTCGGCGCTGATCTTTTCCGACGGCCGGTAGACCAGTTCAGGGGGTTGGCGCTCGGCTGGGCGACGCGGTGACTCGATGGTCGCTTCATCAGCCTTCTGCGATGGCGGGGTTCGCGGTGATTCAGCCGCCACCTGTCCCGTAACAACCAGCAGGGCCGCAACGAACAGGGTTATTGAAATTCGCTTCA
>QNFN01000264.1 GCA_003645555.1 Gammaproteobacteria bacterium
CTATGACGGCGCCAACCTCAACGCCATCCTTGGAAAGGCACGCCCGGGGGACATGGGCTTCGACGTCGTCCACATCAACCTGCACAAGACCTTCTCGACCCCGCATGGCGGCGGTGGCCCGGGTGCCGGTCCGGTCGGGGTAAGCGAGCGTTTACTTCCCTACCTGCCGATCCCGCGTGTCGGCAAGGATGGCGACCGCTACCACTGGCTCGGTGAGGAAGCCACACCCAAGAGTATCGGCCGACTGTCGGCCTTTGCCGGCAACGCCGGGGTGCTGCTACGTGCCTACATCTACGCCCGGATGCTCGGCCGTGAGGGCATGATCCGGGTCGGCGAGTACGCCACCCTGAACGCCAACTACCTGATGGCGAAGCTGGTTGCGGCCGGCTTCGACCCGGCCTATCCGGACCGCCGCGCGACCCATGAGTTCATCATCACACTGCAGAAGCAGGCCAAGGAACTCGGCGTGAACACGATGGACTTCGCCAAGCGGTTGCTCGACTTCGAGCAGCACGCCCCGACCACCTACTTCCCATTGCTGGTGCCCGAATGCCTGCTGATCGAGCCGACCGAGACCGAATCGAAGGCCGAGCTCGACCGTTTCGCCGAAATCATGGCGGACATCCTGCAGGAGTCGAATGAGAACCCGGAGACGGTGACCGGGGCACCATATACACAGCCGGTGCGGAGGCTGGACGAGGTCAAGGCGGCGCGTGAGTTGGACCTGGCCTGGAAGGGCGAGACCGGCTGAAGCCTGACCGGTTCCTGGAGGACGCCTGGCCGATCGGGCCGGGGGCAGCCCTCCTGCAAGTGACACCGCCTCTGTAGGAGCGGCGCCTCGCCGCGAATTCGCCGTGCTGGCGAATGCCGATCGGGCCGTGCACCCGTAAAGGACATAAAGGCGGCCCTCCTACAAGCAACCTCCCCCTGTAGGAACGGCACCCCACCGCGATTCGGCCCTGCCATAGCAAATGCCGATCGGGTCGGGCTTTTTCTAGACTGGAGTCAGAGCCACTCTCCGCGAGGCCGAACGATGCAATCCCCCTGGTCCGCCGTCCCCGACGTTCCGCTCCGCCCGGTCACGATGTCCGACGGAATGGACGACGACCTGCGGACACGGTTACGCGATGCGGGCCGTCTCGAACGGGCGTCGATAGCCACGCTGAACCAGGCGGGGCTCAACATCGTCAGCGCGATCCTGCAGGGGCAGGGCGCCTTCTACGAGATGAATCACTATCCGGAGGACGACGTCTTCGACCCGAACAGCGCTTCCCAGTATTACTACCACGCCCATCGGGAAAACGAGCATGGGCACTTCCACACGTTCGTCCGGCGCAAGGCGATGCCGGAATCGATGCGTCCCGCAACCGGCTTCCGGCGCAGTGAACCGCTCCCACCGTTCAAGGATGAATTGGCCCACCTGGTCTGCATCTCCATGGACGCCTACGGCTTGCCGCAGGGGCTGTTCGCCGTCAACCGCTGGGTGTCGGACGAATCCTGGTACAGCGCCGAGGAGACCATCGTGCTGCTCGACTGCTTCCGCGTCGAACACACGTTCCCCCATTTCGCCGTCAACCAGTGGATAACCGCGTTCATGGCGCTGTGCCGACCGCAGATCGAAGCGCTGCTGCGTCACCGCGACGCGGTCATCAACGCATGGCAGGCCGCCCACCCGGATCGTGATGTGCTGGAAGATCGTGAACTGGAGATGACGGGGTACCTGCCGTTCGATGTGCCACTGTGGATCGCGGCGCTGGAGTGATTGCACCGGGCGCCTCGCCCCGATTGTATGGGAGTGCTTGATCGGCTGTTCTGAGCCAGGATGTTGTCTATGAGCGTTGGAAGTGAACTGAAGGTTCTGGTTTTGAAGGGCTAGCCTACCTGATCACTGCAACCGTGGTGATTCTGCGCATCACCTACACCAGCCTGAGCATGTGGCCAATCATCGTCACTGGTACAGGGATTGGAACAGGCGTGGTGATGTTGATCAGAATAAAGGTCGCCGACCCCTTTCTTTGGTGATGTTGATCAGAATATAAGGTCACCGACCCCTTTCTTTGCGCTAATACCCGGCGGTGAAATTGGATCAGATGTTTTAGCAAACTCAATTACCATATGTTCATGAATCGCCCTTACTGTACTTATAGGAATTGTCTTCAACTCCGAATTTCTTAGCCTCCTCAATGCAATCCCTCCCCCATATCAAATTTGAGGAAAATTAAATTTCACTTGCAAGCCAATCTTTCCAAATCAAGAAGACATCATATAGTTCTGCTTCCTTCGTCCCCGCCTCCGGCTTCCAGTCATACCGCCAACTCACCTCCGGTGGCATCGACGCCAGGATCGACTCCGTCCTCCCACCCGACTGCAGCCCGAACAGCGTCCCACGATCGTAGACGAGATTGAACTCGACGTAGCGCCCTCGCCTGTACTTCTGGAACTCCTTCTCCCGTTCGCCCCACGCCGTCGCCTTGCGCTTGGCCACTAGCGCCAGGTAGGCGTCGTGGTAGGCGCCGCCGACGCTCTTCACCATGGCGAAGGAGTTTTCGAACCCGCCCTCGCTCCAGTCGTCGAAAAACAACCCACCGACGCCACGCGGCTCCTTCCGGTGCGGCAGGTAGAAGTACTCGTCGCACCACTTCTTGAGACGTGGGTGCAGATCGTCACCAAACGGGGTGACAGCATCTCTCGCCCGCCGGTGCCACTCAATGACATCCTCCTCGAAACCGTAATACGGCGTCAGGTCGAAACCACCGCCGAACCACCAGATCGGGTCCTCGGTCTCGTGGGTGGCGACGAACAGCCGCAGGTTCATGTGCGAGGTCGGCACATAGGGGTTACGAGGATGAATCACCACTGAGCAGCCGATTGCGCGGAAGGCGCGCCCGGCCAGCTCCGGGCGGCGCGCCGAAGCGCTGGCCGGCAGCTTGTCGCCGTGGACGTGGGAGAAGAGCACGCCGGCGCGCTCGATCACCTCGCCCCCCTCCAGCACCCTGGATCTGCCACTGCCGCCCTCGGGGCGATCCCAGCAGTCCTCGCCGAAGGTGGCCGTAGAGTCCAGCACTTCGAGGCTGTTGCAGAGTCGCTCCTGAAGACCGAGCAGGTAGGCCTCGACCGCGTCGATATCCGGTGCCATCTCGCCCCTCGCTCTATATATCCATGCAGGTCGTGCGACAGCATAGCCCAGCCGCGAGTGAACGACCCGGCTGGTACGATGGTCCAATTACGCCCAGATTCCGGTTCCTTCAAATGCGCCGTCTGCTCACCCTTCTGTTGCTCCTCGTCGCCCTGCCGCTTTCGGCCGCGCCGTTCGCGCCTTACAAGGGCGAACCGCTGCCGCCGTTCACGCTGCCCGACCTCGACGGCACGCCGTGGTCGTTGACCGCGGCACGCGGCAACGTGGTGGTGGTCAACTTCTGGGCCACCTGGTGCCCGCCCTGCGTCGCCGAGATGCCGGCGCTGGAGCGGCTGCAAAAGGCCTTCGCTGGCCAGCCGCTGCAAGTGGTGGCGGTCAATGTCGGCCAGGAGCCCTACGACATCGCGCTGTTCCTGCGCCAACTGCCGGTCGACCTGAAGATCCTGCTCGACGGCAAGACCAGGACCCAGCGTGACTGGAA
>QNFN01000265.1 GCA_003645555.1 Gammaproteobacteria bacterium
ATGATGTTGTTTGTGCTTCCATCATAGACCGGCAGCCGGTTGAAGCCGTGTTTACGCACCATGGCGACGGCCTCGGCCCGGTTGCCATCGTTTGATATGACCTTGGTCTCGGCAATGGGGATCATCGCCTCTTTCACGGTCGTTTCGGCAAAACGGATGACCCGTCGGATGCAGCCTCGATCGAAGGCACTCAAAGCCGCTCCGTGCTCGGCCTGCTCTACCAGGGTCAGCAATTGTTCCCGGGTAATAAAGAATGTCTGGTCAGCCTTGCCGGCACCGACCAGCCTCGCTGCCAACCGAGCCAGCCGGGAGAACACAAAAATAATCGGGTAAAAAATGTACGAGGCCCACTGCAACGGATAGATGATGATCGGAGTGATGCTATCGGACTTTTGCTGGTAAATACTTTTCGGCACGATCTCGCCGAGAATCAGGAATATCGGCGTAAAGATAAGGAGGGCATAGAACTCACCACCACTGCCAACCAGCTTCACCATCAACAGCGTGCCGATGGTCGTCATGGCGATAGTCGAAAGGTTGGTGCCAACCAGGGTGGTGCTCAGGAGAACTTCCGGGTTACGGAACAACCTCAGCGCCAGTTTGGCGCCGTCACTGCCCTGCTTGGCCTCATGCCGCAATTTGATCTTGTCCGAGTTGACCAGGGCGATTTCGGAACCGGAGAAAAAGCCTTTCAGCAGGAGCAGCAGCAACATACCGATCAGAATAATGATGAGTTCCATGGTCTAGCTCCCCTCCGCCTTCTTGGCCGGTTCATCATCAGGTTTCCCGGCGTCAGGGAACTGGATGATCGCCACTTCGTCATTTGGCCTGGGGGTACCCTCCTCGGGATCCAATGGCGGTTCAGTCCCTTCTGCCTGCACCGCCTCTTCTTCACTGACACTGCCATTCTTGGCATCGCCCTGAGCGATCCGCACCTTGGTGAGTCGATGGCCTTCCATCTCCAGCACGGTTGCGACAAGGCCATCCATCAGGTCGACCTTGTCGCCGACCCGGGGCAGGCGGTCCAGGTAACGGAAGACCACGCCACCGATGGTGGTCATGCGCGGATCTTCAATACCGAAGGTTGTCAGGTCGTTGAAATCAGTCAACTTCATCTGGCCAGGGACGATGTACACATCGTTGTCCTGCTCCCGATAGAGTTCCTGACCCCTTACATCCTCGGAAATTTCACCAAAGATGAAGTTGATGACGTCACGCATGGTGATGAAACCGTCAACCCCCCCGAACTCGTTGAGTACGATCGCGGCCCGGGTGCCATTGTTCTGGAAGAAGTCGAACATTTCATCGACATTTTTAGTGGGCGGCACAACAATCGGCGGGTGCAGGAGATCGTCCAAGGTGTATTCGGCAAGATTCTTGCCATCAAGAATCAGGTTCATGATGTCTTCCGCATGGATGAACCCCTCCAGGTTGTCCCGATGATCACGATAGACAGGAACGCGTGGATGCTGTCCGTTACGGACCTTCTCGGCGATCTCCGGCACCGTCATGTCGGCACGCAGGAAGTTGACCTGGGTACGTGGCGTCATGATTTCGACAATTTCCGTTTCACAGGCCTCGAGCAGATTGTCGATCAGGACCCGTTCGGTAGCATCGAGAACACCCTCTTCAGTCACCTCCTCGACCAGGGTCCTGAAGACTTCGGTCTGGAGGATGTTCTCCATGGTTCGCTCCTCACCGACGACGAGAGTTGTTACCCGGTCGGAGAGCATGCGTATCAGTTCCCGCAGCGGAGTGACGAACTTCACCCACAAGGTCATCGGCGCACTGACCAGCCCCGCACTCACCTTCAAGGGGTTGCTCACCGCGATGGTCTTTGGTGTCACTTCTCCGATCAGGAGAAGAAGAGGGAACATGATCAGGATATTGATCCAGCCGGCCCGTGCAGGATCGGTGATCGCGATGAGGATGCCGGCCAGGTTGGCCGTGGCTGCCACGTTGACCAACTCGTTGCCGCACAATATGGAGATGATCAGTCGACGGGGCTGGTCGAGCAAGGCGTGCAGGTTGCCAGTCTGCGGATGACGCTCGCGCCGCAGTTTCTGGAGATCAAGTCGCGACAGGGAGAACAGCGCGGTCTCCGAGCCTGAATAGAAGGCTGACAAAATAAACAGGAAGGCCTGGATGACCAGGCGAATGATGATATCGGCGTCAGTCAGTCGCTCGTAATCGATAGCCAGGAATGCTTCGATATCAAGCCAGATCTGGGCGAGCCAAATAGGAAACGCGTCCATGTCCCTGCTCCTTACCCGCCTTGACCGTTCCCTACGGTCACATTTGAAGGCCCAGCCGATTCGCCTGAGCCAACGCCGAGTCGTTATCCGTTACACGTTACCCTAAATCCTCCCATGTTGGAATATTCAAATCTGCTAACTGACCCCCACCGGGGCTAACCAGGGGCCATCATGGAAACTCTTTATCTCTGCGCCGGCTTGGACGGATCCACTGCAGAGAAAGCCCGTTCGCTTCATTTCGTCCGGGCGAAGAATAACTCCCGTTTCAGGAGCCCGTCACCAATCGCGGTGAGGGCATTCCTGCGTCGCCCGATGCGTCGTTGGAACTCCTCCTTGCCGAGCGCCTCGATAAGCGCTTCCTGGTTATCTTCCAGCCCGACGAGCATTGCCCGAACACAGCGCCCGTACTCTTCGGTCACATCGTTGTGCTCGGTGACGCTCCACCCAAGCCGATCGAGCAGGTCAGCGTAGTCACCATCGACCTCGACATGCGGCGGGCCAGAAGCCACCGCCAGGCTGCGTTCAGCTGAAGAGAGCTCATGACTTGGCGCGATCACCGAGAAGACCATCCTCGCCCCGGGACGTGCCACGCGCCGACATGCGCTGAGCATTGCCTCCTTGGCCGGCATGCAACAGAGGACATCGGAATGGCTGATGGCATCGAACGATGCCGCCGCGAACGGCAGCGCAGCGGCATCCGCCGCAACTGCGAAACAGCGTTCCGTCAGATTGTCCGCGTGGGCACGCCGTAAAGCCAACTGCAAGCCAAAAACCGGGATGTCTGACAGCACCACGTCACAACCGGTAAGCCCGGCGAGGTACAGTCCGGGCCACCCCGACCCTGCACCAACCTCCAGCAAACACTGGCCTCGCCTAAGTTCGAGCTGTTTGGCAACGCGATCGGCCTCCTCGCGCGTCGTCCAGCTCGAACCACCGTAGTCGCAACCGAGCACGTTGCGCTGCAATGCCACCACGGTGTCGGAACGATTCAGTTCCTGTTCCATCGCGAACGGGTACGACCCTGACGTCATCGACTCACCTCCCCGGTTGTTGTTCGACGATGATCCTTTGGCCTCCTGCCCAGATCGTCCTCGGTCAACACGGTCTCTAGTGGGCCATGCGGGAAGTTCTGTAATTCTCAGAGCCCCGCTCGTGGGTTCAGGCAAGGCGCACTGCGCAGGGAATGGTGTGCCCTTTCCAAGCAGTGTAACGCGGCATGGACCCACGAGCGGGGCTCCCTTCGGGCCAGTTCACAAGCCGCGTTGGCGGCGTTGCGCTCGCTGGCATTGGCTACGGCCAGTCCTGCGCTCACGCGCCTGGCCAACCCGGCTTGTGAACTGGCTGAGGGTTACAGAACTTCC
>QNFN01000266.1 GCA_003645555.1 Gammaproteobacteria bacterium
CCCGGTGGTCGCCGTATCAGGACATGAGACCGACTTCACCATCGCCGACTTTGTCGCTGACCTCCGCGCCCCGACCCCCTCCGCCGCCGCCGAGGCCATCAGCCCGGATGGCGCCGCATGGACACACCGGTTCGACGGGTTAGCCACACGCCTGGGTAGCCTCCTGTACGGGGAGCTTTCCCGCCAGCACGAAAGACTCAACTGGCTGCAACGCCGTCTGCAGGTGCAGCATCCGGCGCAGCGGCTCCGGGAACGAATGCAACGGCTCGATGATCTCGAGCAGCGCTTGCAGCGTGGCTGGGTGGGGGCGACGCTCAGTGCCGGACACCGCCTCGAGGTGGCCCGCACCACGCTGGCCCGGCACGCCCCGACATCCCGATTGGCGGCGCTGCGAGACACTATCGACACGCTTGATCACCGACTACGCCGCGCCACGAACCAGGGCCTGGAACGGCGGCAGCAGGCGCTGGCCGCGACCAGTCGGGCTCTCGACATGGTCAGCCCACTGGCGACCCTGGGCCGCGGCTACGCCATTGTCACTGATGAAAGCGGCCAGATCCTGCGCCGTGCCGATGACACCAGCGCCGGCGCCCGGATTGACACCCGACTGGCTAACGGGCGATTGACCTGCCGGGTCGAATCGACCCACTCCAACGGAGATTCCTGACCATGGCCGCAACCATCCGCATGCCTTCCGGGGACGCTATCCCACTTCCCCGGCGATTCATGACAGCCTGGCTGGTGTGCCTGGCCTGCGCCGCCACGCTGTTTTCGTTTCAGGCCACGGCCCGGCCACTGGCCGCCCAGGTCCCTGGCGGTGTCGCCCTGGTCGACCTCGGTCCGGCGAGCACACCGCGACCGAAGGCCCGTTTCGACGGCAAACCGGTACTGGTCCAGGCCAGCGATGGCCGCTGGCAAGCCGTGGTCGGCCTGCCTCTAGGGCTCGATCCAGGCCGCCACGATCTGACCGTCACCTCACGCAAAGGCACGCCCGGGAAGCGTCCGATCGATGTCGTCGCCAAGCAGTATGCCGAGCAGCACCTGACCATCAAGAATAAGCGCAAGGTCAACCCGAACGCCGAGGACATGAAGCGGATCACCGCCGAACGGGTACGCATCAATGCCGCGCTCGGCAACTGGTACGACGTAGCGAATCCCGACCTCGACTTCGCCACCCCGCTGGAGGGCCCGCGCAGCGACAGCTTTGGGAAACGCCGCTTTTTCAACGGCCAGCCGCGTCGACCGCATGGCGGCATGGACATCGGCATGCCAGCCGGTACGCCGATCGCCGCCGCCGCCGACGGCCGGGTCACCGAGACCGGCGACTTCTTTTTCAATGGCAATTCGGTCTTTCTCGACCACGGCCAGGGCCTGATGACGATCTACATGCACCTCGACCGTATCGACGTGGAACCGGGGCAGGTGGTCGTAAAAGGGCAGCAGGTGGGTACCGTCGGTGCCACCGGGCGTGTCACCGGGCCGCACCTGCACCTGTCGGTGCGCCTGAACGGCACCTATGTCGATCCGGGGCTGTTCCTACCGGCACCCAGACCTGCAACGACGGCAAGCAAGAGTCAGGGCGGCAACAAGGCCAGGTAGCGGTGATCGGGTATCAGGCTGTGAAATCGGGCCGGATCCCATAAGGGGCCTCTGATCAAGTCATGAACTCGTATCTGGCGCCCAGAATATCCAGCTTTTTTGTTGCCAGGCTTCACTGTAGCTCGCTATAACGTGCGCCTTGCGCCTCAAATCCGAATATTCTGCATCGCCATCTACTTCGTCCAGACTTAATCAGAGGCTCCATAAGGCATCGCCGCGATCACGGCGTGGTGAACGAACCCGGCCGTAGCAAACGGAGCACCTGGATTACCGCTTCTTGACGTGCCTTATCATCCGCTTGCGCCGCGCCTGCTGGCGTGGGGAGAGTGGGTTCTTCTTCCCTTCGTAGGGGTTCTCTCCGGCACGGAACTCGACCCTGACCGGTGTGCCGGTCAGTTTGAGCGCCTTGCGGTAGGTGTTGGACAGGTAACGACGGTAGGTACCCGGAACACTGTCTACCTGGTTGCCGTGGATAACGACAATGGGCGGGTTACGCCCACCCTGGTGAGCGTAACGCAGCTTGATCCGGCGCCGGCGCACGATCGGTGGTGGGTGCTGTTGCACGGCTTGCTGCAAGATTCTGGTCAAGTGCGAAGCCTTGCAGTCGATGATCGCCGAGGCATAGGCCTTGTTGACCGAGCCAAACAGCTTGCCGACACCGCTGCCATGCCGGGCGGAGATGAAGTGAATGTCGGCAAAATCGAGGAACCCGAGGCGAAAATCGAATACGCGGCGTATTTCGTCGCCCTGGCCATCTGACAAGCCATCCCACTTGTTGACCGCCACCACGATGGCGCGGCCGCTGTCGAGCACCAGGCCGAGCAGCCCTGCATCCTGCTCGGCCACTCCCTGGTGCGCGTCGAGCACAAGGATCACCACGTTAGCCTGATCGATTGCCTGCAATGTCTTGATTACACTGAACTTTTCTACCGTTTCGACGACCTTGCCACGACGTCGCAGGCCGGCGGTGTCAATGAGGGTGTAGCGTTGGCCGTCGCGCTCGAACGGCACCGCGACGCTGTCGCGGGTGGTCCCTGGCTGGTCAAAAGCGACCAGCCGTTCCTCGCCGAGAATGCGATTGATCAGGGTGGATTTGCCGACATTCGGCCGCCCGACCACGGCAACCTTGATGCCTCCTTCGCCAGACGCATCCGCCGCGCCCTCATCCACGACCTCTTCGGCAGGCAGCCGCGCAAGGACCTCCGCGGTCAGCTGACGCATGCCACGACCATGGCTCGCGGCCACGGGCTGCGGCTCGCCGAGGCCGAGGGCGTGGAACTCTGCGCAGGCTTCCTGGGCATCGATACCGTCGGTCTTGTTGACCACCAGCAGCAACGACTTGCCCAGCTGGCGCAGCTGCTGTGCGATCTGCTGGTCGGCCGCGGTCAGGCCGGCCCGACCGTCAACCAGCAGCAGGATGAGATCGGCTTCATCTACCGCCAGCAGTGTCTGCCGGGCCATCGCCTCGTCGAGCACATGGTCTTCACCGGTCAGGCCACCGGTGTCGATAACCAGGCAGCTGCGCTCGTCGAGCCGGGCAAGCCCGTACTGGCGGTCGCGGGTCAGGCCAGGCAGGTTGGCAACCAGGGCATCGCGGCTGCGAGTGAACCGGTTGAACAGGGTCGACTTGCCGACGTTGGGCCGCCCGACGAGGGCGATGACAGGCTGCATAGCGGTGGGTCTGCGGGTTCGACTCGAGGGGCCCGTCTCGGCGGTGACCCGCGACTCAAGGTCACGGACGGCGCGGTGGCACAGGCGTGGGGTGCGATGATAGCAGGATCAGAGGGCAGATCTCAGGCCAAGCCGACTTCGCCGAGCCGCATGAGGTCTTCCGGACGGTCCACATCCCAGAGCATACGCAGCTCATGCCAGCGCCAACCGAGGGCCGTCAGCCGGGCACGCGTCTGGCGCAACACCCGGTCACTGCCCCAGTCGACACCCTCGAACAACACCGGCGACAGGCGCCGCACACCGATCAGGACGTAGCCTCCGTCTTCGGCTGGGCCAAGGAC
>QNFN01000267.1 GCA_003645555.1 Gammaproteobacteria bacterium
ATCGTGGCCGAGAACAACGCCATCTGTCGCTTTTTTGGCATCTGCTCGAGAATCCATTCGACTTCCTCAAGGAATCCCATGCGCAGCATTTCATCGGCCTCGTCCAACACCAGCGCCTTTAGTCCGCCGAGCTTCAGGGTGCCCTTGCGCATGTGATCCATGACCCGTCCCGGCGTACCCACGACCACATGCACGCCACGCTTGAGCTGGCGGATCTGGCCCCCATATTCCTGGCCGCCATAAATCGGCAACACGTGAAAACCCTTCAGCTGTGACGCGTAACGCTGAAATGCTTCGGCCACCTGGATAGCCAGTTCCCGTGTCGGGGTTAACGTCATGACCTGCACGTGCTTGCCGGCAAGGTCGAGTCGCGACAGCAGCGGCAAGGCAAAGGCGGCCGTTTTGCCGGTGCCGGTCGGCGCATGGCCGAGCAGGTCCCGGCCATCTAACAGTGGTGGGATTGCCTGCGCCTGGATCGGTGTCGGCGTTTCATAACCGAGCTCATCGAGTACGCCCAACAGCGGTTTAGCCAGCTTGAGGGCACGGAAACTGGTTAGTGAGGTCTTGGTGTCGGGCATCGGGCCGTTCCGGAAAAGAGAGAAGAGCCGGCCGTAAACAAGGGTCCGGTGAGGGGTCATCATACCTTGCGTAAAAGGTACCGGGTTTATTTTCTCGGCATGAAGACGCAGGGTCGCCCGGCCATGCGGGCTCCTCGAAAAACGCGAGCAACCAGACTGCGTCAATGAGGGGGTTTCAGATGAGCCGGCTATCGGGTGTGTGTTTTTAAAATAAACCAGGCACCTTTTTAGACACCAGTTCTTCTACCGTGAGAACCTGACGGACCACATCGTCGCCTTCGCGCTACCCGAATGACAATCTAAATGGTGTCAGACACCAAATATTTAAGGCGTTCTAAGGCTCTATAATCCCGACACGGCAATTCGATCTTTTTCGGAGATTGTCGCTTAGAGGAGCTCTAAGATTTAGTGTCTGACACCAACTCTAATCCCAAATCAACTTCCGGAGCCGGAATAATGAACCGCCGCCGCTTCCTGCCCCACACCACCCTGGCCACCGCCGGCCTGCCGTTGCGTAACGTCCTGGCCGCCGCCCATGCTGGCCCCGCCATGACCCGCGCCTGGGAAGTCGGGGATCGCAAAGGGCTTAACAGCCTGCACCTCGTTGATCGACCAGCACCTGTCGCCGGACCTGGTGAGGTCGTGATCGAAGTACAGACGTCGGCGATCAATGCCCGCGACCGCGCCATCGTGGCCGGTGTGTACCCGTCCAATATGGCCGCGAACCGCGTGCCCTTGAGTGATGGGGCCGGACGGATCATCACTGTGGGTGGCGGAGTGACGCAGGTTGCGGTCGGTGATCGCGTCATTTCCACCCATTTCATCGACTGGCTGTCGGGCCCGTGGAGCCCGGCCTATTTCACCAACGACATCGGCAACACGGTGGATGGTTGGCTGGCCGAACTGATCGTGCTGCCGGCCCAATGCCTGGTGCGGATCCCGAACAGCGTTTCGTCGGAGACGGCGTGCACCCTGCCGGTGGCCGGCGTCACGGCCTGGCACGCGTTACGCATGGGCGGCATGAATGCAGCAGGAAAATTGGCGTCGGCAGCGACGCCTCCCATCGTGCTGACGCTCGGCACCGGCGGCGTGTCGTCCTGGGGACTGAAACTCGCGAAGCTCGCCGGCGCGAAGGTCGTGATCACCTCCTCCAGCGATGCCAAGCTCGAACGCATGCAAGCGCTCGGTGCGGATATCGGCATCAACTACAAAAAGAATCGGGACTGGGGCAAGCAGGTCGTGGAACGGACGGACGGGCACGGCGCGGATATCATCCTCGAAAACGTCGGCCGGCCGACGCTGGATCAGTCGATGCAGGCCGCTGCGCCCAATGCGACGATCATCATGATCGGTGGCGGCCCGCCGCCGAAAAAACTGCCGACGTTGAGCGGCTTAATGATGAAAAACCTGACGGTCAAGGGGCTGACCAGTGCCTCGCGGGCGATGCTGGTGGAGCTCATGAACGCCGTGGCCGGAAACGGGATTGAGGCCGTGATAGATAAGACGTTCGACTTCGAGCAGGCGGTGGAGGCGTTTGGGTTTATGGCGCGCTCCAGCCATATCGGCAAGGTGGTGATCAGGCATTAGAAAAGGTACCGGGTCTTTTTTTCCGTCTTCGGAAAATAAACCCGGTACCTTTTCATCCTGGGTATGCGAAGAAAAATAAACCCGGTACCTTTTTTCGCATTTCAAGCTACTTTCAGATCGCGGACCATTCGAACTGCGTTTTCAACACGGCAATAGTAACCCGCTATGCAACGGTCTTCCCGGTAACCTAACCTGCGATAAAACCATCGTGCACCTACATTTGTCGCTCGAACTTCCAGGGCAATGACAAACGTCCCCGCCGTAACGGCTGTTTCCTCCAGCCACTCTACTAAACGGCGTCCGACTCCAAGTCCCTCGCAGGTTGGTTCGACCGCTAACAGATTCAGGTGTGCGGTTTTGTCCGAAAATTGCATGATCGCGAAACCGGCGAGCTCTTCTCCAACCCGCGCCGTTAACACCACACTCTCGCGGTGTCGGATGTGTTCTGCTACTCGCCCGGGTTTCCATGACCACGGCAATCCCACTTCGATCAGGCGTTTTGACATGCGGGCAATAGTCGTCGCATCGCTCGGCCGCGCGAGTCCGAGGGTGACGTCGGCAATTGTTTTCGGGGTTTCCATACCGTCTGATGTACGAATTGAGCCAAATATTAATATTGTGAAATGACGCCTATTTTACTCTCTCGGCCGCTCGAACGGGTTACCGGGTAGCGCCCAACTGCTTCTCAGGCAGCGGCGTTGTACACACCTTAACCCCTGCCGCCTAGTCCGGCGTTTGCTCCGTTTTCTGTTCGGCGTCGCTGCGCGAACTACCGCATTTACCATCTGATGTGGCCCGCCACTTACGACGCCAATGTTGATGCCGCCAGCCGGGGAAAAGGTGCCGGGTTTATTTTCCGAACATGTAGGAAAATAAACCCGGCACCTTTTTACATCGGTTTGACTTTCAGCTGAATGCCTTCGGCCTGTTGCAGGTATTCGAAGATTTCCATCAGGTTGTTGGTGCGGGGATTACCGCTTTCGCTGAGCATGCGCATCAGGCTCTCCGGCGTCTTGTCGATGTCCGCGCCCAAGTGCTGGAAACCGACCGTCGCATTAATGTAGTCGCGCAGCATCGTCTTGCCGACATCCGTTTCACCGGCCAGCATGGCCTGTGCCGCGCGAGCCAGCAGTGCTTGGCGAAAACCCGGATCGCGCTCGCAGTAGGCCTTGATCGTTTCCTTAAAATCTCTTGTCAGTGCCATATCAAATCACTTCTTTGTTTACGCTGTTTGTAGTTTTTCCAGCGTGCACTGGCCTTAAGAACATCGCCTGATTGCCGCTTCTGTGTGCCGCCACCCAACAGGATGATCAGTTCATCACCATCACGCCCGAAATAAATCCGGTAACCGGGGCCGAAATCGATCTTGTATTCGGTGATGCCAGCGCCTAGAAATTTCAGCTTCGACCGGTAACCACGTGCGAGG
>QNFN01000268.1 GCA_003645555.1 Gammaproteobacteria bacterium
TCCGCCGCCCCCCCGAGTACCGGTGCCCGGTCGAGCTGCTCCCCGACCCGGCCCCCGGGCCCGTGCGGGTTGCGGTGAGCCGGGCTGTCGCTGACCGGGAGGTCGGCAAGGGGGGCGTGCCGTGCCACGACACGCCCGGGTTCATCGGCAACCGCATCGGCATCTCCTGGCTGCAGTGCGCGGTCAGCGAGGCGCTGGCGACCGGCATCTCTGTCGAGGAGGCCGATGCCGTCCTCGGCCGGCCGGTCGGTATCCCCAAGACCGGAGTGTTCGGCCTGCTCGACCTGGTCGGGCTCGACCTGATGCCGCACGTGCTGGCCAGCATGGAGCAGCGTCTGGCGGCCGACGATCCGTTCCACGCCGTCTTTGCGGTGCCCGAGCTGCTGCAGAAAATGATTGCCGATGGCTACACCGGGCGGAAGGGTAAGGGCGGCTTCTACCGTCTGATCACCGCCGATGGGCGCAAGGTCAAGGAGGTCATCGACCTCGCCGACGGCAGCTACGGTCCGGCGCGACGGCCGAAAGTGGCCGCTGTCGCCGCGGCCAAACGCGGTGACCTGCGTGCATTGCTCGAACACGACAGTGAGGCCGGCCGTTATGCCTGGCGGGTGCTGGCCAGGACGCTCAGCTACGCGGCTCGGCTGGTTCCGGAAATCGCCGACGACATCGTCGCCGTCGACGAGGCGATGCGCCTTGGCTACAACTGGAGTCGCGGCCCGTTCGAGCTGATCGACCAGCTGGGTAGCGACTGGTTTGCCGAACGGCTTGCAGCCGATGGCATGGACGTTCCGAAGCTGCTTGAGACCGCGGCCGGTCGGCCGTTCTACCGTACCGACAAGGGGCATCTCGAATTTCTCGGCATCGACGGTGACTATCGATCGGTCCAGCGTCCCGAGGGGGTCCTGCTGCTGGCTGACGTAAAACGTCTTGGTGAACCGCTGGCGCACAATGCCGCGGCCAGTCTTTGGGATCTCGGCGACGGCGTCCTGTGCGCCGAATTTCATACCAAGATGAATGCCATGGATCCCGACATCCTGGCGCTGCTGCGCAAGGCGGTCGACATCGTCTCCCGGGATCACCGGGCGCTGGTGCTCTACAACGAGGGTGAACAGTTCTCGGCCGGGGCCAACCTCGGTCTGGTGATGTTCGCCGCTAACGTTGCCGCCTGGGACCAGGTCGAAACGATGGTCGCGGAAGGTCAGCAGACCTACCAGGCACTGAAGCGGGCGCCGTTTCCGGTCGTTGGTGCCCCGTCCGGGCTGGCGCTCGGCGGTGGCTGTGAGGTGCTGCTGCACTGCGACGCCATCCAGGCCCATGCCGAAAGCTACATCGGCCTGGTCGAGGTCGGCGTCGGTGTCGTGCCGGGTTGGGGCGGATGCAAGGAGATGCTGCTGCGCTGGCAGCGCGAAAAGCGTCGCCCGGGCGGTCCCATGCCGCCGGTGGCCCAGGCGTTCGAGACCATCAGCATGGCCAGGGTCGCGACCTCGGCCGACGAGGCGCGCACTCTGAAATTCCTCGGGCCCGACGACGGCATCACCATGAACCGCGACCGCCTGCTGGCCGATGCCAAGGCAAAAGCGCTGTCACTGGCCGACGGCTACCAGCCGCCGGAACCGGTGACGCTTAACCTGCCCGGTCCGAGCGGCAAGGCGGCACTCGACATGGCGGTCCATGGCTTCCGATTGCAGGGCAAAGCGACCGCCCATGACGTCATCGTTGGCGATGCCCTGGCCGGGGTGCTGAGCGGTGGCGATACCGATGTTACCGAGGACCTCGACGAAGAGGCCGTGCTGACACTCGAGCGAAACGCCTTCATGCGCCTGCTGCGTACGCCGGCGACCCAGGCCCGGATCGAGCACATGCTCGAAACCGGCAAGCCGCTGAGGAACTGACCATGACAGCCTATGCTGCCCCGCTGCGCGACATGCAATTCGTCTACCACGAGTTGCATGGCCTTGACGCCCTGGCCGAACTGCCTGGTTACGAAGAGGCGACGCCGGACATCATCGATGCGGTGCTCGAAGAGGCCGGACGTTTTTGCAGTGAGGTGCTGGCGCCACTGAATCGCAGCGGTGACGAGCAGGGCTGCCAGCTCGAAGCCGATGGCACGGTGCGTACCCCAGATGGCTTTGTTGACGCCTATGCGCAGTTTGTTAACGCTGGCTGGAACACGCTCTCCTCGGCACCTGAGTACGGCGGCCAGGGGTTGCCACACGCCCTCGACCTGATGGTTCAGGAGATGATCAGTGCGGCCAACATGGCGTTTGGCATGTACCCGGGGCTGACCGAGGGGGCCGTCAATGCGCTGGAGGCGCACGGCAGCGACACCTTGCGTGCCACCTACATCGAGCCGCTGGTGCTGGGGCGCTGGGCCGGCACCATGTGCCTGACCGAAGCACAGGCAGGCACCGACCTCGGCCTGCTGCGGACCAGGGCGCAGCAGCGTGATGACGGCAGCTATGCCATCGATGGCACCAAGATCTTCATCTCCGCCGGTGATCATGACCTGACCGAGAACATCGTCCACTTGGTGCTGGCTCGGCTGCCTGATGCCCCGCCCGGGGTCAAGGGCATCAGCATGTTCATTGTGCCGAAGTTCCTTCCGGGAGCGGATGGCGGCCTCGGTGATCGCAACGCTGTGAGTGTTGGTTCCCTCGAACACAAAATGGGCATCCGCGCTTCGGCGACCTGTGTACTGAATTTCGACGGCGCCACCGGCTGGCTGGTGGGTGAACCGCACGGTGGCCTGCGGGCGATGTTCACGATGATGAATGCCGCGCGCATCTTCGTCGGTGTCCAGGGACTCGGGGTGGCCGAGACCGCCTACCAGAGGGCGGCCACCTATGCCCGCGAGCGATTGCAGGGGAGGGCTCTGAAAGGGGCTGCCGCCCCGGACCAGGCCGCCGATCCGTTGACCGTTCATCCCGACGTGCGCCGGATGCTGTTGACCATGCGTGCCTACGTAGAGGGAGGGCGTGCCCTGGAGGCCTGGGTCAGCAGTGCCCTCGACACGGCGCAGAAACATCCGGATATGGCCCGCCGGTCCGAGGCTGACGATTTCGTCGCCTTGATGACACCAATAGTCAAGGCGTTGTTGACCGACCTGGGTTCCGAAGTGACCAACCTCGGAGTCCAGGTTTACGGTGGCCATGGCTACATCCGCGAGCATGGCATGGAGCAGCTGGTGCGCGACGCGCGCATCACCCAGATCTACGAGGGGGCCAATGGCATCCAGGCACTCGACCTGGTCGGGCGCAAGCTCCCGGCCCATTTCGGGCGTCACTTGCGCACCTTCTTTCAGCCGGTACAGGCCTATGTCGAAGCGCACGCCGGCGACCCGGCCATGGCGCCCTACGTAGAACCGCTGGCCAAGGCATTCGCGCGCTTGCAGCGGGCCACGCTGTGGGTTGCAACGCGAGGTCTCGCCGACCCGGAGGAGGCAGCCGCGGCGGCAAGCGACTACCTGCGACTGTTCGGTCTCGTGGCCTTTGCCTACCTCTGGGCGCGCGCCGCCGAGGCCGCCATGGCTCGGCCCGACGGTGACGAACATGATGTCTACCAGGCCAAGCTCGACACGGCGCGATTTGCCA
>QNFN01000269.1 GCA_003645555.1 Gammaproteobacteria bacterium
CTCGACCATGAAAGTGGAGCGGCCGCCGGCGAGGTCGTCGGAGGCGCCGATGCGAGTGAATATGCGATCCAGAGGGCCGACCTCCGCGCCCTTCGCCGGGACAAAACTTCCGGCATGGGCGAGCAGCGCGATCAGTGCCACCTGGCGCATGTAGGTCGACTTGCCGCCCATGTTCGGACCGGTGATCACCAGCATGCGCCGTCCCTCGCCGAGTTCGAGGTCATTGGCGACAAACGGCTCCTCCTGGACCGCCTCGACGACCGGGTGCCGACCACCGACGATGTGCAATCCGGGCGTGGCCACCAACACCGGGCGGCACAGGTCGAGTGCCTCGGCACGCTCGGCCAGCGTGGCCAACACGTCGAGCTCGGCCAGGGCCGCCGCCGCGGCTTGCAGTGGCTCAAATTGCTCGGCCACGGTATCGAGCAGGGCATCGTAGAGCGCCCGCTCACGTGCCAGGGCCCGCTCGCGGGCACTGAGAACCCGGTCCTCGAACCCCTTCAACTCCGGGGTGATGTAGCGTTCGGCATTCTTCAGGGTCTGCCGACGCTGGTAGTCGAGCGGGACCTTGTCAGCATGGCTACGACCAAGCTCAATGTAGTAGCCGTGCACACGGTTGTAGCTGACCTTCAGGGTCGCCACCCCGGTGCGCGCGCGCTCGCGTGACTCGAGGTCGGTAAGGAAGCCGTCGGCGTTACGGCTCAGGCCGCGCAGTTCATCCAGCTCGTCGTCATACCCCTCGGCAATGACGCCACCTTCGCGCATTACCGCCGGAGGTTGCTCAATCACGGCACGCACCAAAAGGCCGTGCACTTCGGGCTGCTCGACCAACACGCCGCGGATGGCATCCAGCAGCGGGCCCGCCAGATCAGCGAGTTCCCGCTGCAGCGCCGGCAAGCGACCGAGGGTGTCGCGCAGCCCGACCAGGTCACGTGGCCGGGCACTGCGCAACGCGATCCGGCTGAGGATGCGCTCGATGTCGGCGGCACCACGCATGATCTCGCGCAGGCCGGCATGGGCGCCTTCCTCGAGCAGCGTCTCGATCCCCTGGTGGCGCAAGCCAAGCGCGGCATGGTCGCGTAGCGGGCGATGCAGCCAACGACGCAGGCAGCGCCCGCCCATCGTCGTCACGGTACGGTCGAGCACTCCGACCAGGGTCTGCTCATCGCGGCCGCCGAGATGGCTGTCGATCTCCAGGTTGCGCCGGCTCGCGGCATCGAGCACCAGGGTTTCGTCGTGGCGCTCCACCGTGAGGCCGCGCAAGTGCGGCAAGGCGCCGCACTGGGTGTCGCGGACGTACTGCAGCAGGCAGCCGGCGGCGCCAATGGCGAGGTCGAGGGTCTCGCAGCCGAATCCGGCCAGATCCCGGGTTCCAAACTGCGCGCACAGGGCGCGCCGCGCGGCCGCGGGATCGAAGTGCCACGGCGGCAGGCGGCGCAGCGCCGTCACCGCCACACCGGGATGGTGTGTCTGGTCGTCATCCGGCACCAGCAGCTCGGCCGGCGCCAGCCTGGCCAGCTCACCGCGCAGTCCATCGTGGCCGGCCACCTCGAGCAGCGCAAAACGGCCACTGCTGAGGTCGAGAGCGGCGATGCCGAACAGCTCCTCGCGTTCGCACAGGGCCACCAGCAGGTTGTCGCGCCGATCGTCGAGCAGCGCCTCCTCGGTCAGCGTCCCGGGGGTGATCACACGCACCACCTTGCGCTCGACCGGCCCCTTGCTGGTCGCCGGGTCGCCGATCTGCTCGCAGATGGCGGCCGACTCACCACGCCTGACCAGCTTGGCCAGGTAGCCATCGATGGCGTGAAACGGCACCCCCGCCATCGGGATCGGGTTGCCACCCGACTTGCCACGGGCGGTCAGCGTGATGTCGAGCAATTCAGCGGCACGCCTGGCGTCGTCGAAAAACAGCTCGTAGAAGTCGCCCATCCGGTAGAACAGCAGGATGTCCGGGTACTCGGCCTTGATGGCCAGGTACTGCTGCATCATCGGGGTGTGCCGGGTGACGGATGGTTTTGCGGGATTGGGCATCGCGGCAGTTTAGCGAAGGCTCCGCCGGGGCGGCCAGCAAAGATGGTTGCCCAGGGTGTCTACCCTGTCTAACAGGCTGTTGAAATTCTACTCAGCCGGTACGATCCGGCGTCAAAATCGACCTCAAAATGCTCGTTTACTCCAGTAAACTGCGCTTTATCGGCCCATTTTTCCTTGCCTCGCACTCATCTGAGCGAATTTCAACAGCCTGTTAAGGAGCCTCTGATTAATTCTGGGCGAAGTAGTATGGTGATGCAGAATGTTCAGATTTGAGGCGCCAAGTGCACGTAATAGCCGGGCTATTGCGCAGCTTGGCAACGATGAAGCTGGACATTCTGGGCGCCAGATACGAGTTCATGACTTGATCAGAAGTTCCTTAGCTGGCCGCGGAGGTTCCACGACCATGGATGAACTGCAGGCACTGGCGACCCGAATCGCCCATCGCCTTGGAGAACAGCACCAGCGGCTGGCCACTGCCGAGTCCTGCACTGGCGGCTGGATCGCCAAGGTGTTGACCGACATCGCCGGCAGCAGCGACTGGTTCGAGCGCGGCCTGGTCACCTACTCCAACGACGCCAAGCAGGAGCTGCTGGGTGTACCGGAAGCGCTGATCGAAGCGCACGGCGCCGTCAGCGAACCAGTCGTCGCAGCGATGGCACACGGTCTGCGTGAGCACACCGGCGTCGATATCACGCTGGCGGTCAGCGGCGTCGCCGGCCCGACCGGCGGCACCCCGGACAAGCCGGTCGGCACGGTCTGGTTCGCCTGGGACCATGGTACAACCCGAACCGAGTGCGTCCACTTCGCCGGTGATCGCGAGGCCGTCCGTCGGCAGGCGGTCGAACACGCCCTGCACGGCCTGCTCGGCCTGATCGACGCCGCTTGAGGTGTTGCGGCTCTTTGTCGCCCTCTGGCCCACGCCGGCGCTGCGCGCCAGGCTGGCGGCCTGGACACGGGAACACGCCCCCGAGGGCGCCCGCCCCGTGCCCCCGGACAACCTTCACCTGACCCTCGCGTTCCTCGGCAACCTGCCCGAGGAGCGGCTGGGCGCGGTCCACGCCGCCGGAGCCGAGGTGCGGGCCGCCCCGGTGTCGATGCAGTTGACCCGAATCGAGCACTGGGCCCGGCCGCGGCTGCTCTGTGCCGTGCCGGCAATCGGGAATGCGGCGTGTGCCGCGCTGATGATCGCGCTGCGACAGGCCCTGATCACGCACCAGCTGCCGATAGAGTCGAGGCCGTTCCAGCCTCATGTAACGCTGGTGCGCAAGGTGCGCAAGCCATTGACGGACTGCGACTTATGCCCCGCGCTGACTTGGTCGAGCGACCGCCTCAAGCTGGTCGTCTCGGAGAGCACCCAGGGAGGCGTGCGCTACCGCGAACTGGCCGGCTGGCCACTTGACGCCAGGAAATGACCAGGCTCACCGCATGAGCCACTCCTATGGCACCCTAGGTACAATACTCAGCGCCACGATTGAGGCCTCTCAGGAAGCTTGAATGCCGACGACAAGCCACTTTTTATGGTTACAAAACGTTTTAGGAGATTAAG
>QNFN01000270.1 GCA_003645555.1 Gammaproteobacteria bacterium
CTATCGGGATCGAGTTGTCAGCGCAGTCGAGGGCAAGCGGCGATACCTGGGACACATAGATCTTAATGCCGACTCGGAAAGGGTCTGGGAGCTCTACGATGCCACTTTGAAACAGCTTGGGTAGTAGGGTGCCATGCATATTTGCCTTGATGCCTTCGCCTATCTTCACCAGCGTCCCGGAGAGAGCAACTTCTTCAATAAACCGTGAACCTGGGGTTTTTTTCATAATGTAACGGCGACCGCCGAGAAGTATGGCCTGACCATGCTTCCAGAGATCCATGCGCAGTACGGGAAAAACCTTCATCAAGAGGTCGCCGATGAGGACTACCCCATTTACGACTTTTTTCTGCCCGGCTTGATCATCGACGCGCTCGAACGGGGAACCTGCAGGCCACTCACGCGCTGGATCAGGGAGATGGAGAGCAGGGGAATCCAGACCATCAACATGCTCGGCTGCCATGACGGTATTCCCGTTCTCGACCTGGCGGGTTGGGAGGACAGTCCTGGATTGCTGAGTGATGCAGAAATCGACGCGTTGATCGAACGTATCATGGCGCGTGGAGGACAGGTCAAGAACCTGTACGGTGCAGATGGCAAGAAAATCGCCTACTACCAGGTCAATGCCACCTACTTCAGTGCACTGGGTGAGGACGAACAGAAGTTGCTCCTGGCGCGCGCGATCCAGCTCTTCGTGCCGGGTATCCCCCAAATCTGGTACCTCGACCTATTCGCGGGGAAAAACGATTATGCAGCGGCGGACAGCGCAGGCACCGCAGGTCATAAGGAGATCAACCGCACCACGCTGACGGTCGAGGACATTGACAGGGGTCTCAAGCGACCCGTGGTTGAGAATCAGCTGCGTCTGATGCGATTGCGGAACACCTCATCTGCCTTCGATGGTCATCTCACGTTGATGGATGCTGCGGAGCACGAGCTGAAGATCGTTTGGGTCAACGGGGCCGAAAAGGCCAGCCTGAGTGCCAATCTCATCACCCATGACTTCACGGTGGAGTACTGCGATGAAAACGGCAGCGAAGATGAGTGGTCGTTCACTCGATGATCGAGTCCGCATCGACACCGAAATCACGATGAAGAGGGTGAGTTGATGAAAGTTCTAGCGACCGACCTCGATCGCACGTTGCTGCCCAACGGCAGTTGGAAGGTCGACCCAGGGGCCATCAAGCTCTTTAACGAGTGGACCACGAAGCAGCAGGTGCTCGTGGTCTATGTCACCGGGCGCAACCTGCGCTTGACCGAGCAGGCCATCAGGGAGTACGGCGTTCGCTACCCGGATATTCTCTGTGGAGATGTGGGTACCTCCATCCGCAGGTACCAGGCCGGCAGATGGGACTTCGACGCAGGCTGGGCTGAAGCGATCGAGCAGCGTTGCCCAGGCTGGAATCGTGATGCGGTTGCCAAGGCGATAGCTGATGTTGAAGGTCTGCGTGAACAGGAGGCCGAGCATCTCAACCCCTTCAAGCAGAGTTACTACGTTGATCACGCACGGAGAGAGCGTGTGCTGGCCGCTGTCGAAGAGCTAATCGGTGGACGCTACGACGAGGTGTCGATCTACAGCTTCGATTCGCAAAACGGTAACGGGCTGCTGGACATCCTGCCCAAGAGTGCCACCAAGCAGACCGCTCTGGAATACGTTGCGGCGTCACACCACGGCGGTGACGAGGTACTGTTTTGCGGCGATAGCGGCAACGACGTTTTCCCGCTCACCGCCAGCTTTTGCGGCGTCATGGTGCGCAATGCCGATGCGCAGCTGGTCGAGCAGGTGATGGCGGCAAAGGAACGTAACCCGCAGCTGAAGATCTACCACGCCCAAGGCGGCTTCAGGGGACTGAACGGGTACTACGTGAGCGGTGTGCTCGAGGGGGCTTATCATTACGGAATTCTCGATGATTCCGTGGAGCTCGATGGTACTGCGGATGCCTGATGCGGGCCTGTGGCAACCGTTTCCGTGGTCGCGGTGGCCGGGTCGATGTGGCCGCCAGCCCATGTGATCCGATCGATCTGATTGCACCGATGCTTCCCGGTTGCAGCTGTCCATCCCTTCATCCAGAAGCGGTCTCTGCGCGACGGGGACGCTGAAATGGCAATGCAGTGCTGACGCGGTAGGGAAGAGCGGCTACTCCGGTTGCTGATGCGCCATCGCGCACTGCAAGCCAGTCTCCGGCCCTGTTGGCCTGGTCAGGTGACCGGCTGTGACGGGGAAGCCGGGAGGTGCTTCCGTTAGGCCGCCGTCCGCGCACTCATCGCTGCGCACTGTCGCAACCGCTCCCAGTCACGGTCCACGGAGGCCTGCAGGTCCGCAAGCCGGTCGTCGTCGAGATGCCGGTAGCGCTTCTGGATCTTCAGGTAGGCGTCGATGGTCGCCGGCTTGGTGTCCTGGTTCAGCGTGTAGCGGTCGCCGTCCTCGACCTCGTAGAGCGGCCACATGCCGCAGTCGACGGCGAGGCGTGCGACCTCGACACCCGAGTCGTCGGGCAGGCCCCAGCCGTCGAGGCACGGCACCAACACGGCCAGGAACCGGCTGCCTTTGATGGTCAGTGCTTTTTCCACCTTGGCGATCAGGTCGTTCATGTGGCTGGTCGAGGCGGTGGCGACGTAGGGGATGTTGTGGGCGGCGAGAATGCCGATGATGTTTTTCTTTTTCGATGGCTTGCCGCCCGGGGTCGATGCGGTGCTGGCGTACAGCGGGGTCGATGAGCTTTTCTGCGCCCCGGTATTCATGTAGCCCTCGTTGTCGAAGCAGACGTAGAGGATGTCCTCGTTGCGCTCGACGGCCGATGACAACGCCTGGAAGCCGATGTCGTAGGTGCCACCGTCACCGGCAAAGACGACCACCGTGGTCTCGCGCTTGCCGCGCTGGTTCAGCGCCCGGCGCAGGCCGCTGGCCGCGGCAGCCGCCGACTCCAGCGAGGTCTGGAACACCGGGATGTTGAGCGAGCTGTAGGGGTGCGGACCGCAGATGACCGCGCCGCACGACGGCGGGAAGACGGCGGCGGCATCGGTGCCGATGGTGTTGAGGATGACGCGCATCGCCAACGACTCCTGGCAGCCGGGGCAGGCGGCGTGGCCGGGGTTGAACAGGTCATGGTCGACCAGGTTGATCTTCTGCATAAGGGTCACTCCACCCAGATGGACTGGGGTTGCGGGTCGCGGTCGGTGGTGTCGGCGACGAACTGGCAAATCTTGGCCGGGTCACGTTGACCCCGCCGACGCCGGCGAGCAGGCCATGCACCTGGGGTGCGTTGCCGTTGAGTCCGAACAGTGCCGATTTAAGCTCCTGGTGCAGCATGCCGCCGACGCCCGGTGAGTAGTTGCGGTCGAGGACCACCGCGCGACCGATGCCGGCCATCGCGGCGCGTACCGCGACCACCGGGAACGGGCGAAACAGCCGCACCTTGAGCAGGCCGACACGCTGGCCGGCGTCACGCAGTTCGTCGACGGCGACCCGCGCGGTGCCGGCCATGCTGCCCATGGTGACGATGGCGGTATCGGCATCGTCGAGGCGGTAGCCCTCGACCAGGCCGTAGCTGCGCCCGGTCAGGTCA
>QNFN01000271.1 GCA_003645555.1 Gammaproteobacteria bacterium
ACCAGACCTATGTCGCAGAACGAAATCTCGAGCGTGATCCCGCACCGGGCCCAGTCGAACACCCGATGGTCGAGCATTTCCTCGAAGGCTTCGACGGTCGTGGCTACCGGCCCCGCGGAGCACGCAACTGACCGCGACTGCTATGGAATTGGGGTCAGCTCCAGCTCGACACGCCGGTTCATCGACCGACCCTGGGCGGTGCCGTTGTCGGCAACCGGGTAACTCTCACCGTAGCCGATCGATGACAGCCGTGGCGGTGTCACGCCCCGCAGCGCCAGGTAATCCTTGACGCTGAGCGCCCGGTGCTCCGACAGCCGCTGATTGTAGCTCTCGCTGCCGGTGCTGTCGGTAAACCCGGCAACCCGCAAATTGGTCTTGTCGAACTTGTTCGTGACCTTGACCACCGAGTCGAGCACCGGCTGGAATTCGGGCCGGATGTTGCTCTGGTTGGTATCGAAGGTGACATTGCCCGGCATGTTGAGGCGGATGCTGTCGCCCTGGCGGGTAACGCTGACACCGGTGCCCTCGAGTTCTCGCCGCAGCTCGGCCTCCTGCTTATCCATGTAGTGACCGATACCACCACCGGCGAGGGCACCAACCGCAGCACCGATCAGTGCGCCCTTGCCGTCGTTGGCGATGGCACCGACGACCGCGCCAGCCACGGCACCGATGGCCGCACCCTTGGTCGCGTTGCTGGTCTTCTCCTCGCGAGTGTATGGATCCAGGGTGGTGCAGCCGGCCAACCAGAGGCCGAGTACTTCGATCCAGAGTCGCCTCTTCATCCTGTCGCTCCCCTGCACTTCACGATTTCGATGCCAAAACATATGGGCGATGCGGAATGCATCGGTGCAACCCGGCCCATGACAAAAGCATAACCCAGCCATAAATGGAATACCGCGAAGCAGGTCACGGAACCGGGGCCACCTTGCGCCTGCACCGGCTGCTTATGAATCATGCTTGTGGTTTTTCCACCGGGTTGCTAGATCGGCCCGACCTCCAGTACCCTGTGCTCCGTTTTCCACCCACCGGCATTGGTGCGTGGAGCCAGGGTTGAAAAATACATACGTGCCCGCGGATCGTTGATCCGACCGGCGCCCGAGCCGTACGGGGCAAAGACCACCGGCGGCAGACGAACAGGAGATTGAGGAGGAGACGCGCCAGAATGCCGCCCGCCCCGAGAACTCAGCAAACCGAGGCAGGTTGCGAGCATCTACGACGCCGGACCATGGCTGACGACCCAATAATCAGATGCGCGCGGCATGCTCTCCAGAGCACTGCCGCACTACCCTACCCCTCACTGTCCAGGCTCCGCGACCATGCGCCTGTTTGCTAAGCGCCACGGCGAGCCCACCTTCGCCCGGGGCGGCGTCCATCCGGATGAGCACAAGGAACTGAGCGCCGAGCGCGCCATTGAGCCGTTCGTCCCGCGCAGTGTCTCCGTCCCGGTCAGCCAGAGCCTCGGTGCGCCCTCGGTGCCGGTGGTCAAGAAAGGCGACCGCGTACGCCGCGGCGACCTGATCGCCAGTGACGAAGCAGGCGGCGTGCCGGTGCATGCGCCGGTCAGCGGCATCGTCAAGTCGGTCGATCGCGGCATCCACCCGGTGCTGGTGCTCGACCTGTCGATCACCATCGAAGCGCGCGAAGACGACGATCCACCGACCTTCCCGGAAATACCGGGTTGGGAGGCGCTGCCGCGCGAGGCAGCGCTCGAACGCATCCGCAAGGCCGGGGTGGTCGGGCTCGGTGGCGCCACCTTCCCCACCTACCGCAAGCTGATGCTGCCGGACGACGCCGAGGTCGATACGCTGATCATCAACGGCTCCGAATGCGAGCCTTACCTGACCTGCGACTACCGGCTGATGCTGGAGCAGGCCGACGAAGTGGTGCTCGGCGCCTGGCTGATCGCCAAGATCATCGGCGTGCCGCGCTGCCTGATCGGCATCGAGGACAACAAGGCCGATGCCGGCGCGGCCATGACCGCCGCCATCGAACGCCTGGATATCGCCCACCGCGACCACCCGGTACAGATGGAAGTGGTGGTTACCCAGACCAAGTACCCGCAGGGCTCGGAAAAACAGCTGATCCAGGCGCTGACCGGACGCCAGGTGCCGCAACGGAGCCTGCCGATGCATATCGGCATCGTGGTGCAGAACGTCGCCACCGCCTTCGCCTGCCTGGAGGCAATCCGCAACGAAAAGCCGGTGATCGAGCGCGTGGTCACCATCTCGGGACGCGGCATCGCCGAACCGAAGAACCTGCGCATCCCGATCGGCACCATGATCAACCCGATCGTCGAGGCCTGCGGCGGTTTCAGTGACGAGGTGGTCAAGGTGCTCGCCGGGGGGCCGATGATGGGCCGTGCCCTGGGCGATCTCAACGCGCCGGTGACCAAGGGCACCAGCGGCCTGCTGTTCCTGATCCGCGCCGAAACCAACCTTGACCGCTACTCGCCGTGCATCGGCTGCGGCGAATGCCTCGACGCCTGCCCGCTCGGCCTGGAACCGAACCGGGCCTCGGTGTACATCGAGGCCGGGCGTGCCCTGGAGACCGAGGAGTTTGGCGTGCTCGAGTGCTTTGAATGCGGCTGCTGTTCCTACAGTTGCCCGTCGAACCGGCCGCTGGTGCAGTTCATGCAAGTAGCCAAGGCCGCCTACCGCAACGAAGCGGCCAAAAAGAAGGTGGCCGCATGAGCACCCCGGCACCGCACCTCTACCTGTCAACCGGCCCGCACATCCGCCGCGGCCGGACCACGGCCGAGATCATGTGGCTGGTCAACCTGTCGCTGGTCCCGGCACTGCTGTGGGCGGTGCTGGTCTTCGGCTGGCCGGTACTCGGCATCACGCTGGCCTCGATCGCCGGCTGCGCCCTGGCCGAGCACATCGCCTGCAAGTTACGTAACACCGACTCGACGGTGATCGACGGCTCGGTGATCTGCACCGGCCTGCTGCTTGCCTACACCCTGCCGCCCGGCATCCCGATGTGGATGCCGTTCATCGGCGGCGCCCTCGGCGTCTTCTTTGCCAAGACGGTATTCGGCGGTCTCGGCTACAACATCTTCAATGTCGCCCTGATCGGCCGGGCGCTGATGATGACCACCTTCCCGGTCGAGATGACCACCACCTGGCTGACCCCGGAATTCGGCCAGATCGCCGGCGTCGATGCGCTGTCCGGCGCTACCCCGCTGGTGTCGCTGACCGGTGGCCGCGAGGCCGCCGAAGCGGCGATCGTCGGTCTGCCCGAGAGTATGAACCAGGGGCTCGCCTTCCTGCTTGGGCTGCGTCCCGGCTCGGTCGGCGAAGTGTCGGTAGTGATGATCGTCGCCGGCGCCGCGTTCCTGTTCTGGCAACAGATCATCAAGCTGACCATCCCGTTGAGCGTGCTCGCCGGGGCGCTGGTGATGTCACCCTGGTCACCCGACCCGGTCCTCTACATGCTCTCCGGCGGCCTCTGGCTCGGCGCCTTTTTCATGGCCACCGACTACGTCACCAGCCCATCGACTCTCAAGGGGCAGATCGTGTTCGGCGTCGGCATCGGCCTGCTGACCGGCATGATCCGCAACT
>QNFN01000272.1 GCA_003645555.1 Gammaproteobacteria bacterium
CGTTGCGGCTTGCCCTGGCCGACGCCCCGACCCTTGCGGCACCAACCATGCCCATGCACCGTCCCCGCGGCCGTTTCACTCCCGATGATTCGCGGTTCAGGCGACACATGTCAGCCATGGGCATGCCACTTGATGGTGGTGTCTGGATCCAGGTCGAGTTGCTACTCGACGACAGTCGTTGGCTGGCCGTCGAACGTTACCTGCCACGTGAAGCCTTCCTGTCACCGACACGGGTGCTGATCAGCTTCGCGGTGCTGCTGCTCGCGGTACTCGGTGTTTCGCTGCTGGCCGTGCGCTGGTTGACCCGGCCACTCGAACGCCTCGCCCAGGCCGCCGACACCCTGGGCCGTGATCTCGACCAACCGCCGCTGCCCGATTCAGGGCCGGACGAAATGCGTCGCGCGGCCAAGGCCTTCAACACCATGCAGGCGCGCCTGCAGCGCCTGGTCAATGACCGGGCCCGACTGCTGGCCGCAATTTCCCACGACCTCAAAACACCGTTGACACGGATGCGGCTGCGCGCCGAACTGCTCGAAGACAATGACCTGCGCGTACGCTTGCTCGCCGACATCGATGAGATGTCCCACCTGGTCGAAACCACCCTGGATTTCGTTCGCGACGCCGCTGGCGACGAGCCGGCCAGGCCACTCGATGTCGATGCCCTCCTGGGCGCCCTCCAGGCCGACTACGAGGACACCGGCCGTACCGTCGATATCGATGGCCAGATGATGGCTCCCTTCTCAGGCCGGCCGCAGGCCTTGCGTCGTGCTCTCGCCAACCTGGTCGACAATGCATTCAACTACGCCGGCACGGCCGCCATCGAGATCGACGACGGACCCTCCGTCCTGGAGTTGCGCATCATCGACCGTGGGCCCGGACTGCCGGAGGAGGCTCTGGAGCGGGTACTCGAGCCATTCCAGCGTGGCGAGACATCGCGCAGCCGCGCCACTGGCGGCACCGGTCTCGGCCTGGCGATCGCACGCAGCATCGCCCGCGCCCACGGCGGCGAACTGACCCTCGCCAACCGACCCGGCGGTGGTCTGATCGCACAACTGCGCCTGCCCCGGTGAAATGGACGCTCCGATCGGGCATCATGGCCACCCGCATCGTCACCAGCTGAACGCATGACACCCCAGTCCTACTGTGAGGAACGGGCCGCACGTAGCGGATCGAGCTTCTACTACAGCTTTCGACTGCTGCCGACCGAACGTCGCGAGGCAATCACGGCCCTCTACGCCTTCTGCCGCGAAGTCGACGATGTGGTCGACGAATGCAGCGAGCCGGCACTGGCGGCGATCAAGCTGAAATGGTGGGACGAAGAGATCGACCGCGCCTATGATGGCCGCCCTGAACACCCGGTCGGGCAGGCCCTGGCACACCACATTCCCCGTTTCGATCTGCCACGCGCGGTGCTGCACGAAATCGTTGCCGGCATGGCGATGGACCTGACCCGCAATCGCTATCCAGATGATGCGGCCCTGGCCACCTACTGCTATCACGCTGCTGGCACCGTCGGCATCCTTGCAGCACACATCTTCGGCTTCCGCGACCCGGCCACGCTCGATTATGCACGTGAACTCGGCCATGCCTTGCAGTTGATCAACATCATCCGTGACGTACGCGAGGATGCCGGCCGCAATCGCATCTACCTGCCGCAGGACGCCCTCGCCCGCCACGGCGTGACCGAATCCGACCTGCTGCAGGGACGCGAAGCCGCCGGACTGACCGCACTCCTCGCGGAACTCGCGGCTCAGGCACGCAGCCACCATGCCTCCGCCCTTAGCCACCTCCCGGACAGCGACCGCGCCGACCAGCGAACCGGGCTGGTGATGGCCGCGATCTACCTTGCCACCCTCGACGAAATCGAACGCGACGACTTCCGCGTGCTCCAGCACCGGGTGCACCTGACGCCGCTGCGCAAGCTGTGGATCGCCTGGATCACCTCACGTCATGAGCGACGCGTGGCCCGGGCCGCCTGAGCCGTGCCTGCACGTCCACCGGTCGTCGTCATCGGTGGCGGCTGGTCCGGACTCGCCGCCGCCGTCGAACTGACACGCAACGGCACCGCGGTGACCCTGATCGAGTCGGCTCCCCACGTTGGCGGTCGAGCCCGTACCGTGGCGGGGCCGTTCGGTGCCGTCGACAACGGCCAGCACCTGCTGATCGGCGCCTACCGCGAATTTCTCGACATGCTGGGCACGCTCGGCCTGCGCGAAGAGGTGCTGTTCGACCGGCGTACCCTGCGACTGCACATGAACGATCTGGATGGCGGTCGCGACGTGGTGATCTCGGTCCCCGCGCTGCCGGCACCACTGCACCTGGCCAAGGGCCTCGGTAGTGCACGCGGACTCAGTATTGGTGAACGGTTGGCCGCGGTCCGCTTCACCACCTGGCTGCAACGGCGCGGGTTCGACATCGAGGACACCCCGCTCGGCGACCTGCTGACAGCACGCGGTCAGCCGCCACGGCTGACGCGCGCACTCTGGGAGCCGCTCTGCCTGGCCACGCTCAATACACCGCTCGCCATCGCATCGTCACGGCTCTTCGCCCGCGTCCTGCAGCAAACCTTCACTGGCCACCGCAGCAACTGCGACATGCTGCTGCCACGCGTTCCTCTGGGTGACCTGTTGCCAGAACCGGCCGTGGCATTCATCACCGAACACGGCGGCGAGGTGCGTACGGGAAGCCGAGCCATCGCCCTTCATACCCACGGCGGTCGACTCGCGGCCATCGGTCTCGCCGACGGCTCGCGCCTGGCGGCGCGACACGTCGTACTCGCACTGCCACCCCGGGCCCTCGGGCCATTGCTCGACGGCCACCCGTCACTGGCCTCGCTACGCACCGTCCTCGACCGCTTTCACTACCAGCCAATCTGTACCGTCTACCTGCATTACCCCGGGACCGTTACCTTCGAAGGTGGCTTGCGCGGTGTGCTTGGCGGCATCACGCAATGGCTGGTGGACCGCGGCAGCACCGGCACGCCGGGAGTCATCGCAGCCGTGGTCAGCGCCGAGGGAGCGCACATGGACCTCGACCGCGAAGCGCTCGCCAAACGTGTCATCAAGGAGGTCGCCGCTCTTTTCCCAAGGTGGCCGGCCCCCGAAACGAATCTGGTGATTCGCGAAAAACGGGCAACATTCGCCAGCGTCACCGGCATCGACGCGCTGCGCCCGGATTCCGCCACATCGCTACCCGGCTGCTGGCTCGCCGGCGACTGGACCGCCACCGGACTGCCGGCGACGCTCGAAGGGGCCGTCCGCAGCGGGGTACAATCGGCCCGCGCTGTCGCCGCCGCGCTGCGGACCGGCGACTGACCTCACCCGGAGAGAGACGATGCCCAGCGCACCACCAGACGACTACCGGCCAGCCTCCGACCTGCTCGCCGAGCGGGTGATCCTCGTCACCGGGGCCGGCGACGGCCTCGGCAAGACGGCCGCGCTGACACTGGCCGCTCACGGCGCCACCGTGGTGCTGCTCGGGCGCAAAGTGAAGCTGCTGGAGAGAGTCTACGACGCCATAGAGGAGGCCGGTGGACCGCAGCCAGCGATCTA
>QNFN01000273.1 GCA_003645555.1 Gammaproteobacteria bacterium
AGACACCGAGAAAACTACCGAGTTGGTGGCCGAAGAAGACCACGCCGAACAGCGTCGCCATGTAGCGCACGCCAAACACCTGGGCGACGATGCCCGAGGTCAGCGGTACCGTGGAAAGCCAGAGGATGCCCATGGTCCCGGCAAACAGGTAGACCGTCAGTTCCGTCTTGGGTGCCAGCAGCAGGCCGGTGATACAGATCGCACGGGCAAAATAGATGAATGACAAGCCACCCTTCTTGCTCCAGCGCTGGCCGACCGCGCCGGACAGGAACGCACCGGCGATGTTGAACAGGCCGATAATGGCGATGGCGTAGGCACCAACCTGGGCACCGAGGCCAATATCCACGACGTAGGCCGGGCAGTGGACGGCAATGAGAGCCACATGGAAGCCGCAAACAAAAAAGCCGGTCGTCAGCAATACGAAGCCACGGTGGGACAACGCCTCGTACAACGCCTCGGCGATGGTCTGGTTGCTGTGCACCTCGCCCTTGACCTCGGTCGACGACGGCATCATGAAGGCCAGTGGCAAAATCAGCAGGGTCGATAACGCCAGCAGCAACAATGCCGGATGCCAGCCGAAAGCAGCTATGCCAGCCAGGCCAAGTGGTGAAAAGACCACTTGCCCCAACGATCCTGAGGCCGTGCCCAGCCCGAGCACCAGCGATCGCTTTTCCGGTCCGACCACCCGGGCCATGGCCGCCAGCACCAGTGAAAAGGAGGTAAACGCGACACCGAGACCGGTCAACACACCACCGGCCAGGTGCAGCATCAGGCTCGACTCGGCCATCGCCATACCCCACAACCCGAGGGCATACATCACTGCACCGACCGCAAGCACCCGGCTTGGCCCGTAGCGGTCGGCGATGGCACCCGCCACCGGCACGCCGACGCCCCAGAACAGGTTCTGGATCGCCATCGCCAGGCCAAAGGTCTCGCGGCTCCAGCCACGCGACTGCGTCATCGGCTCGAGAAACAGGCCGACCACCGAGCGCGGCCCAAAACCGATCATCGCGATCAGGCAGCCAGCGATGATCACCAGGGCCGGGGTCCGCCAGTCTGGCTTGGCCGCTTCACTCATGCCGCATCTCCTTGCCAACGGGTGGGTTCAATGCTCAAAAACCAGGCAGGTGGTGCTCCCTCGCGCAAGAATGCGACCTTGGCCATCACGCAACTCGCCATGGGCCACGCCGACGCGACGGCCGACGCGCGCGGTCTGCCCCTCGGCCTCGACCACTCCAGTCGTTTCGGTGATCGGTCTCAGGATATCAATCTTGAATTCCAGGGTCGTGTACCCGGTTCCCGCCGGGAGCGTCGAATGGACCGCGCAGGCCATGCAGGAGTCGAGCAGCGTCGCCGGCCAGCCGCCATGGACCGAGCCGATGGGGTTGTAATAGTCGAAACCCGGGGTGCCCCGAAACACCACCCGGCCAGGATTCACTTCGGCAAGGTCGAACCCGAGCGTACGCGCAATCGGCGGCGACGGTAGCGTACCGTCCCTTATTTTCGACAAAAATTCGTATCCACTCAATGACTTGAGTTCCTCTTCCGGAGGCAACCCGTACTCTCTTTGCATACTATCGTTGGACATTCAGCCTCTCATTGCCTAGTATTTATGTGTAATTACACTTGTGTATATGCACATATATGTCGATGGATGTCAATCATTCCTCTCCGCCCCAGGCCTCGCCCTGCACCTGCGCCATCTTGCGGCGCACCGCACGCCGTGTCACTCGCCTTTATGACCAGGCACTGCGTCCGGCTGGGCTGCGTCTGACCCAGTTCGCGCTGCTGGCCAACATCGCCCGGGATGGTGGCCTGTCGATCACGGCATTGGCTGAACGGCTGGAGATGGATCGCACCACGCTGACCCGCAACCTGCGGCCACTGATGCAGGCCGGCTGGGTGCTGGTGGCTACCGGAAGTGACCGCCGCCAGCGCTCGGTCGGACTGACCCAGGCCGGGCGTCGGATCTACGAACAGGCCTACCCACTGTGGCAGGAAGCCGAGCGTCGGCTGCGTCGCGATCTCGGCCAAGACAACAGCGAGGCGTTGCGCCGGTTGCTCAATACCACTCTCGAACGCACCGCCGCGAGCTGATCCGCTCCCCTGCCCGACCAGATACTCGGAACAGTGCATCGGCTGCCGCGTCGGGCTTCAGCCCGACCTACAGAACATGATCAAGCCATGCGTGGGACTGGAGCCGACCAGTCAGGAGCAGGCGTGAAGACGTGCCGGGCTGAAATCCGACCCAAGAAAGGCGAAGCGGTCACTTGTAGGTCGGGCTTCAGCCCGACAGTCTCAGCCCATCCCGCACGACCAGTTAAGCCTGCGCCGCTGCCTCGCGCGCAGAACGACGACGCGCACGGCGGCCCAACGACCAGCCCATGAACATCCGGAACAACAGCGGTACCACCAGTAGCGTCAGCACGGTCGAGAAGATCAGGCCCCAGACAATCGCCGTCGCCACCGGCCCCCACAACAGCGACTCGCCGCCAAGTCCGGTCGCCAACGAGAACAACCCCGCGACGGTGGTCAGCGAGGTGATCAGGATCGGGATCACCCGCCGGCGCGCGGCGTAGAGCGTCGCATGCAGCGGGCTCATGCCCTGGCGCAGCCGGGCGTTGCCGGCGCTGATCAGCACGATCGCCGCATTCACCGCGATGCCCGACAACGCGACGATGCCATAGAGGGTGAACAGGCTCAGCGGATTGTTGGTGATCAGCAGGCCGATAATCACGCCAGTGAACGCCATCGGTACCGTAACCAGGATCATCAGCGGCTGGAAATAGCTGCGGAACTGGGTGCCAAGAATCAGGTAGATCAGGCCTACGCCAAAGACGAACAGCACGGCGATGGAGTCGAGGCTCTCCTGGATGTCGTCGAGTTCTCCGGTGAAGTCGAGGTCGATGCCGGGATGGCGACCGCGAATCTCCTCCCAGTGGGCCTGGATACGCCGGTTGGCCTCGCGGGTGTCGATCGCCAGCTTGTCGATATCGGCCTCGACGGTGATGGCACGGCGAAAATTGTAGTGGCGGATGCTGCCCATCGCCCGACCGTAGGTCGGTGTCAGCAACCGCCCGAGCGCCACCTCGGTGCCATCGGCGAGGATCACGGTCTGGCGTAGCACACTGTCGACGTCACCACCCTGGGCGGGCCGTGCCCGCACCCGCACCTCCACTTTCTCACCCTGGTACTGCAGGCTCGCCACCACCTCGCCGCCACCGGTGAGGCGCACGATCCTGGCCACCTCACCCGGATCGATGCCGCTGCGACGTACGGCATCGAAATCGTAGGCCAGCGTCAGTTCACGACGACCCTCCCGATCGTCGTCGATCACGTCGAACACCGCCGGCTCGGCGGTGAGGAAAGCCTTGATATCGACCACGGCGGCACGGATGGCCGTAAAGTCGTCGCCACGCACCTTGACCTTGATCGGCCGCGCGGTCGGCGGACCGCCGGAGATACGCAGGAAGGAAATGTTTGTCGGCCCGGGCACCGCCAGTGCCTCATCACGGACCGCGGCAATCATTTCGTC
>QNFN01000274.1 GCA_003645555.1 Gammaproteobacteria bacterium
ACATCAGTACCATCTCGGCGGTCCAGCGACCGATGCCACGGATAGCCGTCAGCCGTTCGAGCAAGGCGTCGTCGTCAAGCCGCTCGAGGCGGCTGCGTGCCAACCGGCCACCGCGGGCCGCTGTGGCAATGGCGTGCATGTACCCGGCCTTCTGCCGTGACAGGCCGGCCGCACGCAACTGTTCAGGTGTGGCCCTCAACAGTCGAGCCGGGCTCGGTTCCCGGCGGGGAAACAGGTCGAGAAAACGGTTCTCGATGGCATCAGCCGCCTGCTTGGAGACTTGCTGCGCCAGTCCGGCCCGCAGCAGTGCCCGGTAGGGGTCGTGCCCGGATTGCAGGGGCGGCAACCGGGTTGCTGCGACGACCCCGGCGAGCACCGGGTCACAGGCACTCAGGTGGACATCGGCACGGCGGTTGCTCACTTGGCGCGGGCGTCCTGGAGCGGTTCGTAGCTGCCGTCGTAGACCTTGGCCCGGTCGGGCTCGACAGCCGTCAGTGGTGTAGCCGGAACCAGCGTCGCCAGGCTACGGCGGGCCAGGTCCTGGTACTCGCGGGTGCCCTGGCTCTTCCAGGCGATGTCCTTGTCGTCGAGCTCGCGCATCACTTTCGCCGGAATGCCACCGACCAGGGTGCGTGACGGTACCTCGAATTTGGCGCGGACGAAGGCCATGGCGGCGACGATGCTCTCCATGCCGAGGACCGCGTGGTCCATCACCACGGCCTGCATGCCGACCAACGCATTGCGACCGACTCGGCAGCCGTGGAGGATCGCCCCGTGGCCGACATGGCCGTCCTCCTCGATGACGCAGTCACCGGAGGGGTAGCTATGCAGGATGCAATTGTCTTGCACGTTGCTGCCTGGACCGAGTTCGATACGACCAAAATCGCCACGCAGTACCGCACCCGGTCCGACGTAGCAGCCCGGTCCGACGACGACGTCACCGATCAACACCGCGGTGGGATGGACGAAGGCACTCGGATCGATGACGGGGGTGACGCCGGAGATGGCGTAGACCATGGCCATGAGTCGGTCCTGTGGCTGGATGGGGTCTCGACTGTAGCCGAGAACGGGCGCGCGGCGAAGCGGGTGCGGTTCCGGGTGCAGCCCAACCGCGTGGTACGTGACTGCCGCGCAGGCTTGGTTGTCGGGTTGAAACCCGACCTACAGGGGAAATGACGAGGTGGTGTGCTCAGGGTGTCTTTTGTGGGTCGGGCTTCAGTCCGACGCAGAGGTAGCCATCGTCCCAGGTCCGTGTCGGATTGAAACCCGACCTACAGGGGAAATGATGGGGTGGCGTATTCAGGTTCTTTTTGTAGGTCGGACTTCAGTCCGACGCAGAGGTAGCCATATTTCCGGGACGAGTCGGGTTGAAACCCGACCTACAGAGGGAAGAGAGCAGTGTGCTCAGGGTGCCTTTTGTAGGTCGGACTTCAGTCTGACATGCAGGAGTTGCGGCCGATGACCGGGTCAGAGCGGCCGCACCACGACGTCGTGCAGGTAGCGGTTGCCGAAGCCGGTGCGCTCGCCGATCCGTGCCCGGCCGTCGGAGACGAAGCGGACCGACAGCGGTTTGGCGTGACGCTCGGCCAGTCCCTGTACCAGGCGCAGGATCTCCAGCACCCGCGCCGGCGACTCGTCGACGCCCAGCGGGTAGGTGTCGATGCCGAGGCCGCAGTGCAGCGCCAGGAACAGGTTGCGTTCGATGGTGAACCGGCCCTGGCTGTATTCACCGGCCAGCGGGCGGTCTTCCAGGCACGGCAGCATCAGGCCGTTGAGACCGACAGGACGCGGGTTGTCATGTTTCAGGAAAGCGGTGATGCGCAGGAACAGGTCGCTGGTCACCGCCTGCTCGAACGACCCCGCCCAGCGGCGAACGTGGCCCACCAGGCTGCCGGGCTCATCCCACAGCGGTGCGATGGAGCCGTCGATACCGAGGTAATCGGGCTCGTCACCCAGCACGGAGTCCAGGGCGTTCCAGGCATCCCGCAGGCGTGCGAGCCACGCCTCGACCGTGTCGCAGCCGGCGGCGAGGTCAGTCGGCTGCAGGCCGATGGCGGAACCGTTGCCGGCCCAGGTGGCCGGGGGGAAGAACGGGCTGCCGGTTGCGTTACGGAAGGTGTAGGCGAAGCCGAAGGTCTGCCCGGGCTGCTCGGCGACTAGCCGGAACAGCCATGCCACATCATCTGCCGTAATCGCGTCGTCGATGGCGAGGTTGCAGGCGACGTTGTCCGCGGCGAGCAGGGCATCGAACTGCTCCGCCAGGCCGGCGCGATCGAGTTGGCCGACGCTGAGGAAGCGTTGATCGTCCCCGTAGGCCGCCTCGACCTCGGTGGCACCGTGACCGGTGACGCAGACGCGACGGGTCTGGACGACGAAGCCGGTTTCCTCGAGGCGGGTTGCCAGCCGCTCCAGCCGTGAAGTCTCCGCGTCGTCGAGGCGGTCGGTGAACAGGCAGAGGCTGCGAATGATGGCATCAGGCATGAGTCTCTGCCGCTCCTCCACCAGGGGGTCAGAGTAAAAGTGGGGTGATTTTACTTTGACCCCCCGGTTAAGTGGTTGATTGGTGCCGATCCGGGTCGGTGCAGAGCGCGGCGCAAGGCGGCGTGCCGTCATGTGCCGTTGTAGTGCACGCTGCCGAAGCCACTGACATCGTAGCCCTCCATCTCGGCCGCCCTGGCACGGAAGACCTCTGACCGGCAGAAGTTCGTGAAGGCCTGTAGCGGTGGTTCGAACCAGGCGCGGCGGTCGAGCAGCAGGTCAAAGCGCTCTTGCAGCAGCGGCACAAAGCCGAGTCGGTGACGCCGGGCGACACTGAGCAGGCCGAGGGCGGCATCGGCCTGGCCTTCCAGGATCGGTACCACCGCATCGTTCTCGGTACGGGCGGTCGTGACGGCTTGCAGCCGGTCGATAGGCACGGACGCCTTGGCGAGCAGGTGCTCGAGCAGTGCCTGGCTGCCTGCCTGGGCTTGGCGGAAGACCACCCGTTGACCTTCAAGATCCCGGACACCCTGGATCCGGTCCTCCATTCCGGGGGCAATGATCAGGCCGCGTGCACGCCAGGCGAACTCGATCAGCACGACCGGCTCGGAGGCGAAGCGCACCTCGACCGCGGGTCGGTTCCATGCATCCTGCGCCGGGCCGTAGAGGTGCAGGCCGGCAATGGTCCCGCCGTCTTCAGCATCGCGTTCAAGACCATCCCGGCTGCCCCCCAAGAGCATCGCCAGGTCTGAACCGGATTCGAGCACGGCCCATTCCAGAAGCGGGTCGTGGCTGCCGAGAAAGACATCCGGACGTGGCCTGGTGCGAGGCGGGTCGAGACCTTCGCTGTTGTCGGCGACCCAAGCGTCGATCGCCCGGCGCGGAAACAGCAGTTTGCCCGTGACGCGTGAACACGGCACCGCCCCGGCGGCAGCCAACTCGTAGACCTTGCGCTGCTTGACCCGCAACAACTCGGCCAGTTCCTTCGCGGTCAGGTATTCGGTTTCGTGCTGTTCCATGCCGTCTCTCGCGTTCTTCATCGATG
>QNFN01000275.1 GCA_003645555.1 Gammaproteobacteria bacterium
ACTGGTTCCTCGGCCTGTCGAAATCAATTGGCGAACGCACCCGGATCGGCATGCACGAGTTCGCCGACAGCCTCGGCGTGGCCACCGAGGCGGTCTACAACGCTCTCGAAGAGCCAGTCGAGGGCACCATCCTCACGGTGATGCGCGAGGTGAGCAACTGCGCGGTCGACAGCGCCGACAACGGCGCCGATCTTGCCGACCTGGCCTACGCCCTGGTCGAGGCTGGCGAAGTTGCGCTGGAGAAAACCCCCGAGCAGCTCGAAGTGCTGCGCAAAGCCCAGGTGGTCGATGCCGGGGCACTGGGCTACGTCAACTTCCTCCAGGGGGCCTGCCGCGTGGTGCGCGGCGACCCGCTACCGGAAGCGACCACGGCGCTGTTCGAGGAGAGCAGCCACCCACCGCTGTCGGAAGAGGAGATCACCGAGCGCTACTGCACCGAGCTGATCGTCCGTGGTCATAACTTCGACGACGCCTCGCTGCGCCGCCGCTTCGCCCCGTTCGGCAACTCGCTGCTGGTCGCCACCACTGGCGAGCTGTTCAAGCTGCACATCCACACCAACCACCCGGACGAGTTGATCCACGCCGCCGAAAAACTCGGCCGCGTCGAGGAACGCAAGGTCGACGACATGCTGCGCCAGCGCGAGGAGCGTGACCACCTGGTAGCGCCGGTTATCCCCATCGCCGAGCAGCCGGCCGGGGTTGCCGTGGTCTGCGACTCGACCGCCGATCTCGCCGCCGACGAACGGTCGCATCTCGGCATCGAGATGGTGCCGCTGCAGGTACTGTTCGGCGACCGGGTTTTCCGCGACCAGGTCGACCTCGACTCGGCCGCCTTCTACGAGCGACTCAAGAGCGACCCGCACCACCCGACCACCAGCCAGCCCCCACCGCGCGCCTTCGTCGAGGCGTTCGACCGCATCCGGGGTAATCGCGAGGTGCTGGTGATCAATATCAGCCGCAAACTCTCCGGCACCCAGGAGTCGGCGCTAACGGCGGCCAAACTCGCCGACCATCCACGCATCGAGGTGTTCGACAGTCGCAGCGCCAGCCTCGGCCTCGGCCTGATGGCACGCAACGCGGCCCGCCTCGCCGCACGTGGTGCCGACACCAACACCCTGCTGCACTGGCTCTATCGCTGGCGCGAAAGCAGCGGCATGGTCTTCGCTGTCGGCACCCTCGAATACCTGCGCCGTGGCGGACGCATCGGTGCCGCCAGTTCGATGATCGGCACCCTGCTCAACCTGCGCCCGGTGCTGACCCTGCGCGACGGCGAGGTGGTACCGCTCGGCAAGGCACGCGGTGCGGCCGACACCATACGGCTGGTCGAGCGCCACCTGGAAGAGACCCTCCCCGCCGGCAGCCGCCTGCGCATCGGCCTGGTCGGCATCGACACCGACGACCGTCTCGACAAGCTCGACTCCTGGCTACGCAAGCGCTGGGAGGTGGTCGAGAGCGTGCGCAATGTGCCGACCGGGGTGATCGGCGCCCATGCCGGGCCCGGTGCCTGGGGCGTCTTCTACCAGCGTGTCGAGGACGACGACCCGCTGCTGGATTGATCTGCCACCAGCCTCATGCCGTGCTATCCTGCCGCGACCCCGCAGGAGCCCACTCATGACCGTCCACGTCGTCGATCACCCCCTCGTCCTGCACAAGCTGGGCCTGCTCCGCCGTAACGATCTCAGCACCAAGGGCTTCCGCGAACTCGCCTCCGAGATCGCCACGCTGCTCACCTACGAGGCCACCAAGGATTTCGCCACCGAGAAGGTGACCATCGAGGGCTGGGCCGGGCCGGTCGAGGTCGATCAGATCAAGGGCAAGAAGATCACCGTGGTGCCGATCCTGCGTGCCGGTCTCGGCATGATGGACGGCGTGCTGAACCTGATTCCGAGCGCCAAGGTCAGCGTCATCGGCCTCTATCGCAACGAAGAGACACTCGAGCCGGTGCAGTACTACGCCAAGACCGCCGGCAACCTCGGCGAGCGTAAGGCACTGATCCTCGACCCCATGCTCGCCACCGGCGGCACCCTGATCGCCACCATCGACACCCTCAAGGCCGCCGGCTGCCGTGCGGTACGCGGCATCTTCCTGGTCGCCGCGCCGGAAGGACTCGCGCGCCTCGAAGCGGCCCACCCCGATGTCGATGTCTACGTCGCCTCCGTCGACGACCGACTCAATGATGTCGGCTACATCCTCCCCGGGCTCGGCGATGCCGGGGACCGGATCTTCGGGACACGCTGAGCATCGCGGCAACTAACTGAAATGGCGATCTACAACACCGCATCCGATGCAGCCAATACAGCAGTCAGAGCGTTATTAACGAAAGTCGGTGAGCACTACCTAGGTCGATCGTTCAATACTGGCTCGGGACGGGGAAAAGCCGATTGGGAACGTATTCGTGATGTCGCCTTCGAAGGCAAGTGCTGTTATTGCGGAGCGGCGGGCGAAACCCTGCAAATCGAGCATTTGTTCATGTTCAACAGAACCGAGTATGGGTTGCATCATCCCAGAAACATTGTTCCTTGCTGTCGGAGTTGTAACAAACGCCAGCGGAACGAGGACAAAACATACCTCGGCTGGATGGAACACTTGAGGGCGATCTGCGAATCACGAGGAGAACAACATTTATTCGATGTGAGACTTAATAAAATTACTGATCACATGCGAGTGGAAAAATACCCTGATCTCAATCAAGAAGAACGACATGCCATTCGAGTCATTGCCAACGCCCTATACGAAAACATCAAACAAGAATCAGAGCGTTCTCTAACTTTGTACAAGAAATTAGATGAAGCGTTCGTTCACCGAAACGCCGACTGAACAGCAAGCAAGCGTCAAATACAGCAGGAATTCAAATGTCCGAGTCCAACGTCGAGAGCGTCGCTCACTCGAGCGACTACCGCTTCCACCCGTCCGAGGCCCTGCTCGGTGCCCAGATGCTGTTCGTCGCCTTCGGTGCGCTGGTGCTGGTACCGCTGCTGACCGGGTTCGATGCCAATGTCGCCCTGTTCACCGCCGGCGCCGGCACGTTGGTGTTCCAGGTCATCACCCGCGGCCAGGTGCCGGTGTTCCTCGCCTCGTCCTTCGCCTTCATCCCGGCGATGATCTACGGCGCCCAGAACTGGGGCATCCCGGCGACGCTGTCGGGGCTGGCTGCCGCCGGCGTGCTCTATATCGTGCTGAGCCAACTGGTGCGCTGGCGCGGGGTCGGCTTCCTGCACCGCATCCTGCCGCCGATCGTCACCGGCCCGGTGATCATGGTCATCGGCCTGATGCTCGCCGGGGTCGGCGTCAACCTGGCCATGGGCAAGACCGGCGATGGCGCTGCAGAGTTGGTCCCATACAGCACCGCGCTGACGGTGGCCGGGGCCTGGCTGCTGGCGACCATTCTCGCTTCGCTGCGCGGCCGCGGCATGGTGCAACTGATACCGATCCTGATCGGCGTTGCCACTGGCTACGTGCTGTCACTGTTCCTCGGCCTGGTGGACTTCACCGCGGTCAGGGA
>QNFN01000276.1 GCA_003645555.1 Gammaproteobacteria bacterium
TCGAGCGGGTCTGGCAGTGCGGGACCATCCAGGTCGATTTCTCGATGCCGGGGCGGCTCGACGCCGAGTATGTCGCCGAAGACAGCTCACGCCAGGTCCCGGTCATGTTGCACCGGGCCATCCGCGGTTCCCTCGAGCGTTTCATCGGCATATTGATCGAGCAGCACGCTGGCGCCCTCCCGGCCTGGCTGGCGCCGACCCAGGCGACAGTCCTGATCATCACCGATCGCCAGACGGGGTACGCAACCGAGGTTGCAGAGTCCTTGAAAAAACAGGGGTTCAGGGTCACAGCGGACTTGAGAAATGAGAAGATCGGCTTTAAAATCCGCGAGCACACGTTACAGCGCGTTCCGTATCTGCTGGTGGTCGGCGATCGCGAGCAGGAGGGAGGCACTGTTGCTGTGCGTACACGGGGTGGCGAGGATCTGGGGACCATGTCCCTGGAGGCGTTCAGTGAACGTCTTGCCACCGATGTGGCCCGTTTGGGCCGAACTGGCTAGGAGGATCTGGCAATAGCTTCTGACAAAGACGTTCGGATGAACGACGACATCACCGCACCCGAGGTGCGACTGATCGGAGCAGGCGGAGAACCGGCAGGGGTCGTGTCACTGGATGTGGCACAGCAGGCGGCACTCGATGCAGATATGGATCTGGTCGAGATTGCATCCAACGCCGAGCCTCCCGTTTGCAAGGTCATGGACTACGGCAAGTTTCGCTTCGAGGAGAACAAGAAGCGGCACGAGGCCAAGAAGAAGCAGAAGCAAGTCCAGATCAAGGAGGTCAAGTTTCGGCCCAACACGGACGTCGGGGACTACAACGTCAAGCTACGTAACTTGACGCGGTTCCTAGACGACGGTGACAAGACCAAGGTCACGCTGCGTTTTCGCGGTCGCGAAATGGCCCACCAGGAATTGGGCCTCGAGCTACTGCAGCGCATCGAGAAAGACCTTGAGGAGATCAGCACGGTGGAGCAGATGCCCCGTCGTGAAGGTCGCCTGATGGTCATGGTCCTGGCACCGCGCAAAAACAGGAAGTAGTCGCTCGGTAAAAGCCCGCGAGGGTGCGACGTACTTTTGACATAAATGACGATACGAGAGTAATCAACGATGCCCAAGATGAAGAGCAACCGGGGTGCCGCCAAGCGGTTTGCCCGTACGGCGGGCGGTGGCTTCAAGTGCGCACAAGCGTTCCGAAGCCACATCCTGACCAAAAAGAGCACCAAGCGGAAACGCCATCTCCGCAGCATGAACCAGGTCGACGAGGCCGATGTCGGAGCAGTGCGCAAGCTGCTTCCGTACAGCTGAGGAGCGAGCGATGCCACGAGTAAAACGGGGGGTGACGGCCCGCAATCGTCACAAGAAGGTCCTCGCTGAAGCGAAGGGTTATTACGGTGCTCGCAGCCGGATCTACCGGGTTGCCAAGCAGGCGGTGATCAAGGCCGGCCAGTACGCCTACCGTGACCGTCGTCAGCGCAAGCGCCAGTTCCGCGCGCTGTGGATTGCACGAATCAACGCCGCGGCTCGCGAGAACGGCCTCTCCTACAGCCGTTTCATCAACGGTCTTACGCGCTCGGGGGTGGAGATCGACCGCAAGGTCCTCGCCGACCTCGCCGTACACGACAAGGCCGCCTTTGCCGCCATTGCGACCCAGGCCAAGGCAGGTCTGTCCAGCTGATCGACTACTTGACCGGTGGCCACGCAGGTGGCCGTCGGCCGATCAGGATGGGGGAAAGGCCTGGCCGCCTTTCCCCCATTTTCATTTCCGCACGTGAGGGATGACCGTTGCACGACGTAGACCAACTGGTGAGCGAGGCCGGGTCCGAGATCGACAGCGCCGCTGACCTTGCTGCGCTCGACCAGGTTCGGGTCCGTTACCTGGGCAAGAAAGGGGCACTGACCGAACTGCTCAAGCAGCTTGGCAAGGCCGCTCCCGAGGAGCGCCCGGCGCGTGGCCAGGCGATCAACGCCGCCAAGCAGGCGGTACAGCAGGCCCTGGAGGGCCGGCGCGAGACCCTCGACCAGGCCAGGCTCGCCGAGCAGCTCGCCAGCGAGACCCTCGACGTCACGCTGCCCGGGCGTGGCCAGGCCTCCGGCGGGCTGCATCCGCTGACCCTGACCCTGCAACGCATCGAGCGGCTGTTTGCCCAGGCCGGTTTCGCCGTAGTCGAAGGGCCGGAGATCGAGGACGACTACCACAACTTCGAGGCGCTCAATATCCCGCACCACCACCCGGCGCGGGCGATGCACGACACCTTCTATTTCGACGATCGCATGCTGCTGCGCACGCACACCTCCAACGTGCAGATCCGCACCATGGAGAACCGCGAGCCGCCGTTGGCGATCATCGCTCCGGGGCGGGTCTACCGCTGCGACTCCGACCTGACCCACAGCCCGATGTTTCACCAGGTCGAGGGTTTTCTGGTCGACGAGGGGGTCAGCTTTGCCGACCTCAAGGGCATCATCAACGATTTCCTGCACAACTTTTTCGAGCGCGATGATCTCGCCGTGCGTTTTCGGCCATCCTATTTTCCGTTCACCGAACCGTCGGCCGAGATCGATATCCAGTGCGTGATCTGCGGTGGCTCCGGTTGCCGTACCTGCGGCCAGAGTGGCTGGCTCGAGATCCTGGGCAGCGGCATGATCCATCCTGAGGTGTTTCGCCACGTCGGTATCGACAGCGAGCGCTACACCGGTTACGCCTTTGGTATGGGTGTCGAACGGCTGGCGATGCTGCGATACGGCATCAACGACCTGCGAATCTTCTACGACAATGACTTGCGCTTCCTGCGCCAGTTCCAGTGACGGCGGGCGACGAACATGCGATTCAGTGAACAGTGGTTGCGTGAGTGGGTCGACCCGCCGGTCGATACCGCGGAACTGACCAGGCAACTGACCATGGCCGGGCTTGAGGTCGACAGCGTCGACCCGGTCGCCCCGTCGCTTGACGGCGTGGTCGTCGGCCGCATCGTCGAAATCGAACCGCACCCCGATGCCGACCGGCTGCGGGTGTGCCAGGTCGACATTGATGGTGACGAACTGGTGCAGGTGGTCTGTGGTGCGCCCAATGCCCGCCAGGGACTCTGCGCACCGCTGGCGACCGTTGGTACCAGGCTGCCGGGTGATTTCAAGATCAAGCGCAGCAAGCTGCGTGGTGTCGAATCGCACGGCATGCTCTGCTCGGCAGTCGAGCTCGGTCTGGGTGACGCCGCCGATGGCCTGTTCGAATTGCCGGACGATGCGCGGCCGGGTGCGGCCATCGTTGACGCCCTGGGACTCGACGACTGCGCGATCGAGGTCGACCTGACCCCGAACCGCGGCGACTGCCTCGGACTTGCCGGCATTGCCCGCGAGGGCGGGGTGCTCAACCGGGTGCCGGTCACCAATGCGCCGGATACCCCTGTGCCCGCGGTTATCGATGACACTTTTCCGATCGAACTGGCAGCCCCCGAAGGCTGCCCGCGCTACCTCGGGCGTCTCATCCGCGGCATCGATCCACATGCA
>QNFN01000277.1 GCA_003645555.1 Gammaproteobacteria bacterium
GGAGACGAGCACCGTGACCAGGACGCTGACGATGAGAATGGCGGCCACGAACATCGCCGTCTGGCGCGCGGAAGCTTCGGCCTCGGCGAAAAGAATATCGTCAGACACGGCCATCGCCATGCGGTAGGCCTGACCGCCGATCACCGGCACGGCAACCAGCAGCCCCCGGTACCAGGTGCCGTCTACCGAGAATCGCTTCACCTCGCCGAGGTCGTCGGACGCCGCCTCAGCCAGGTAGGCGAGGACCCGGTTTTCAGGCATCTCCAGTGTAGTGATCCTGAGGCGGTTCGGGTCGTCTGGATCGGGACTTGCCACCCGGCTGGCATCCGCATGGGCGATCAGACGCCCGTCACCGTCAATCAGCGCGATATCACTCCCTGACATCGGCTGCAGGCTCGCCAGCCACTCGCTCAACGAGGCCAGGGTGATGTCGACGCCCGCCACCGCCTCGCCCCGGTTTCCCCGGGCCAGGGTGGTCCCGATGTTGTGGGTAGTGAAGAAGATGTAGGGCGCCGTCTTGACCTGGTTGCTGCTCCGATAGGCGCGCTTGAACCACGGTCTCGAACGCGGGTCGTAACTGGCGTACTCGGGCACGCCCCGACGCTCGATCTCATGCCAGCGCGCCCCGTAGAAGAAGAACAGCCCGCGCGCCGCCTCACCCTCACGGCGGGTGACCGCCTGAACCAGGTAACGGGCCCCATCAGGCGCCTCGAACCGGGCCCGGTCGGCGTCGTTGTCCATACGCCGCACGAGCATGAAATCGCCATTGGCGTAACCGATAAACGTACTGGCGAACGCCGGGTTGTGGTCGAGGTAGCGGCCGAGGCTCCGCCTGTAACCAAGACGGTCTTCAAGGGTCATGGCCGACATGACAGGGCTGCGGCTGATCAGTTCGACCGCGAGTTCTCCGGGTCGGAAAATGTCGCTGACCTTGACCGAAATCGCCTTGTTGGTGATCGCAAAGCGCTGCTCGGTGGCCGCGACCTGCCGGCGCGTGTTGTCGAGGTACTGGGACACCCCGAGGATCAACCCTACCGCCAGCACCAGGCTGACGAAAACCACCGTCAGGTGGACGGCTATTCGCCTGCCGCCGGTTTTCATCGCCACTCGTCCCGACCGGGCACGGCTCGTCACTCCTTCCCGGCCGGCGCGGGAACGCAGCGCTGCACTGTGGTGTCGTAGGCTTCGCAGGCGCGCGACGGGCGCCAGTCCGCTTGCAGGTGGCGGCTCTCGGGCAGGTAATCCGACCAGGCGTCACCTGGTACCGGCTCATCGCCATGCAAGCGGATCTCGAATTGCCCGTTGTCTCGCATCTCGCCTACCAGCACCGGCTTGGTGACGTGATGGTTCGGCAGCATCTCCGCGTGGCCGCCAGTCAGGTTCGGAACCCGCACTCCGACCAGTGCGTCAATTACGGCATCAGTCGCCGTGGTGCCGGCACGCTCGACGGCAGCGACCCACATGCTGAAACCAATGAAGTGCGCCTCCATCGGGTCGTTGGTGACGCGCTGCACGTCTCCGGTGTAGTCCTGCCACGCGGCGATGAACTCCCTGTTCAGGGGGGTGTCGACCGACTGGAAATAGTTCCACACCGCGAAATGCCCCTCGAGGGTCGACGCGTCGATGCCGGAGAGTTCCTCTTCCCCGATGCTGAGCGCGAGGACCGGGATATCGGCGCCATCGATCCCCTGCTCGCTGAGTTCCCGGTAGAACGGCAGGTTGGCGTCACCATTGATCGCCGACAGCACCGCCGTCCGCTTGCCCTGCCGGCCGAGGTTCTTGACCCGGGTGACAAAATCACTCCAGTCGGCCTGACCGAAGGGTGTGTAGTGAACCGTGATCTCATCTTCTGCGACGCCTCGCGACGCCAGGTACGCGCTGACGATGGCAAACGTGGTGCGCGGGTAAACGTAGTCGGTCCCGACCAGTATCCAGCGCTCGACACCTTCAACGTCCATCAGGTAATCGATCGCCGGGATCGCCTGCTGGTTGGGTGTCGCGCCGGTATAAAAGACGTTGCGCCGGCTCTCCTGCCCTTCGTACTGAAGTGGGTAGAACAGCAGGCTGTTACGCTCCTCGAACACTGGCAGAACCGCCTTGCGTGACGCCGATGTCCAGCAGCCGAACACCACGTCGACGTTGTCCTCGTCGATCAGTTCCCGAGCCTTGTCCGCGAAGCGGTCCCAGTCCGATGCAGGGTCGACGACCACGGGTTCGAGTTGCCTGCCGAGCAACCCACCCCTGGCGTTCTGCAGCTCGATCAGCATCAGCATGACGTCTTTCAGGGTCGACTCGCTGATCGCCATAGTCCCAGTCAGGGAGTGCAGGATGCCGATCTTGATGTTTTCCCCATCGGCACGAGCGATGCCGCTTACCAGTCCGAGGACCAGAATAGTCGCGACACTCACGCGCTGGAGCAATGCGGTCATTCCATTGCAACTCCAGATCAATATTCTCATTGGGTGACAAGCCCTTCTACACCTACCCGCATGGATCGCTTATGACTGGCGTCAAGCAACACTCTCCAATCCGCGAGACCTGATGACTCCACATGACGTCTCGTGGATAGCATAGGACATCGCCGGCAGGTCAGAGTGTGGCGTGTCGTTGTGATCTGACAACCAAGTGAGATACCTACGCAGGCTCAAATGGGTGTCATCAAAATGACACTAAGAAAACAACCGCCCCGAAGGGCGGTTGCTCGCTGATCCATCAGTGACGTTTCTTACTTGTCGCCTGGGTAAGGAAACTCCTTCCCAAGTGTTTTGCTTGCATCTTCGTAAATCGGCCGCAGCACGTCATGGACATCCCAGGCGCCGGCCTGAATGAAGTCGCTGTAGTCGAGTGATTCGACGCCGAGCTTCTTGGCCATGTCTGTCTTGTCTTCCTGCTTCGGCGGCTCGGCGGGTGCCGCAAGTGGCGGTGCCCAGGTATTGTGGCCGACCTCGGCCATGCGTACTTTGATGTCGTCTTTGGTGACATTCCAGACCATGTAATCCTGAGCAAGACTCAGCGGGCCGTCATAGGGGCATTGCCACGTTAGAGACACCGGCCAGATTTTTGCATAGATCGAATCGGTACTGTCAACTTGACGTAAAACTTCGTGCATTCGGCACGAATCAAGCCCGCACTGAGACAAACAATCAATAATTTAAAAGCTCTCAGGCCCCTTCAACCAGCTCTGGAACCGATCAAGTTGACAGTACCCCGCCGCGCGGCCGGCGGGTCTCTGGCGCGAAACAGCATTTATTTCTTGGACGTATCTGTACAATTCAGAGCAAACCTTGCCTCCAGCATCGGTTTGCTGCGGCCACCCGATATCACTCTCCACCTTGTCACCAGATAATTACGGGCCCTTAACATGAAAATTAAAAAACTGCTTACCGCGGCCGCGCTAGGCGCCGCCCTCGCCTCACCGGCGGCAACCATCGCAGAATCCTCGACCAAGGGCACCACGTTAGGTAATTACCAGACCAAGGGCTTCCTGAC
>QNFN01000278.1 GCA_003645555.1 Gammaproteobacteria bacterium
GAGCGCCACGCTGCTGCGAACCAGTTTCGGCGGTTTCGCGTTGCTGCTCGCGGCCAACCTGGGCTTTGGCCGGCCGCCACGCCCGCATCGTAAGCTGCCGGATACGGCCGGCTTGACCCCGATTGGCGTGATCATCGGGGCGATTTCGGCATTGGTCGGCGTCGGTGGTGGCAGCATGAGCGTGCCGTTCATGATTTGGTGCAACGTGTCGATCCGCCAGGCCGTTGCGACGTCTGCGGCGATCGGTTTCCCGATTGCGGTCGGCGGCTCCATCGGCTTCGTCGTCGCCGGGTTGGGTGATCCCGCGCTGCCACGTTTCGCACTCGGCTACATCTATCTGCCGGGAGGGCTGCTGGTGGCGGCGACCAGCGTGCTGTTTGCTCCGCTCGGGGCACGCATCGCGCATACCGTGGACCCGCGCTGGTTGCGCTATGGCTTCGCGTTGTTGTTGCTGGTCGTGGGCACGAGGATGCTGCTCGGCTGAAGTCGCAGCGACCCTCATTCCGGGACGGACAGGGCTTTGGCAATAGCCGAGAGCTGTGCCTGGTCGAGTTCGTCCCGCTCGCATGCGAGTTTCAGCGTGGCGTGCCCGAGGGCCCGGTAGAGTGTGCCGAGCTCGGCATCATGGTCCGTGACAGCCTTCGCTTGCCGTGCGACCAGGTCGCTGTCACCACGGGCGATCGGTCCGGTCAGGGCGGCCCCGGGACCAAGTTTCAGACCACTCTCGACGGCGCCTCGCAGCAGTGGGGCGAGCAGGGCGCGTGCTTCGTCAGAGGAGACGCCGGCGGCCTCGACCAGACGGGTGGCGGTGGCGAGCAAGGCGGTGACGTAGTTGGCCGCGAATACGCCACCGGCGTGGTAGAGAAGTTTGGCCTCGGCAGCGATCCTGAGTGGCCGGCCGCCGATGGTCGCGAAGGCCGGTTCGAGCTGTGCCAGCGCGGTGGCATCACCCTCGAGCGCACAGAAGGTGCCGGTGAAGGTTTCGAGTGAGGCGTGAGGGTCGGCGAAGCTATGCATCGGGTGGGCGCTGGCGACGGCGGCACCCTTGTCGCGCAGGGGAGCGAGGCATGCGGCATCGAGGGCGCCGCTGCAATGAAACGCAATGCTCCCTGGAGCGATATCAATCTGATCCGTCAACGAGGTGGCTACGGCGGCGAGTTGATCGTCGGGTACCGCGAGGAGGAGTACGTCGGCCCGGAGCGATGACTCGGGAATGGATCGAGGCGTTCCCTGGCCGATAAAGTTCACCGCGTCTAACGCGGATGCCGGGTGGCGCGTGATCACCTCGCCGATGGTGAACACGCCGCTGTCGGCCCACAGGCGGGCGAGGGTGCGGCCGAGTCGGCCGGCACCGACCAGGGTCAGCTTGGGGGGTGTTGGGGACGATTCCATGCTGCGCGGTCGCCAGGCAAAAAGAACCCGGCGTTGGGCGCCGGGTTACAGGAATGATGATCAAGAATCAGCTTACTTCGAAATCCATACTAGTTGATAGGGAATTGGGCGCGTTGATGCAGGTCAATCACGACGGTGTAATAGAACCTCGGGCCCGGTCGATGGTTGCCGGGTTCAAAAGCTGCCCTCGACGGTGGTCAGCCCCAGTGATTTCCAGGCTTGCATGCCACCGCGGTAGTAGCGGATGCGTTCGGCAGGGTACCCCTCGCGCACCATGGCACGGATGGCCGTCGGCGACTGTCCGCACCAGGCGCCATTGCAGAACAGCATCACCTCGCTGGCCTTGGCGCAGTCCCAGCGCTGGTTTGACCGGGTGCAGCCCAGTTCGTCGAGGCGGATCGCGATTTCGGTATAGGGGATGTTGATCGCTCCGGGGATGGTCTCCCTGAGGTAGTAATCGTCGGTACGGCCGTCGATCAGCGGTCCTTTTTCGGAGCTCAGGAAGTCGATCAACTCAAGCTCACCGACGGTGGTGACGCCTGGGGCCGGGGTCATTGGCTGGATGCAAAATGGCGGGCAACGCCGCGACGTAAGTGAGAAATTAGGGTCGACGGTGGCGTCGGTGTCCTGGTCGCGGGTGATGACCACCGGCCCATCGACTGTCTGCACCTCGACTTCGAGCAGGTCGGGGGTGATGCGCACCTCGGATTGGGCCACGACTGAAGAGGCGAAGAGGGTCAGCAACATCAGCAGCAGACAGCGGACCATGGTGTGCCCTCCAGGGAAGATGTCAGAACTTCATTACTAGCATGAGGGAATTCACCCCCGCAACCGGTCGTGACCGGCTCCCGGCCGGGCCGTCGTTCCTTGTCTGCCCCGGGGGGCTCGGGTATAACCGGCCCGGCGTGTACCGGCCCGGGCACGCGCCAGGAGTCCAGCACGTGCCGATCGATCTGACCGTCGTCGTCCCCACCTACAACGAGCGTGAAAACGTCGCGCCACTGGTCGGTCTACTCGACAAGGCGCTCGAGGGCGTGGCCTGGGAGGTGCTGTTCGTCGATGACGACTCGCCCGATGGCACGGCGGACGCGGTACGCGAGCTCGCCAGCCGCGATGTCCGTGTGCGTTGCCTGCAGCGCATCGGCCGGCGCGGCCTGTCGTCGGCCTGCATCGAGGGGATCATGGCCAGTGCCGCCCCCTACGTGGCGGTGATGGACGCCGACCTGCAGCACGACGAGTCGGTGCTGCCTGGCATGCTGGAAAAGCTGCGTACCGATGCCGCCGATGTTGTCGTCGGCAGCCGTTACATGGGCGGCGGCAGCACCGGTGAGTTGGCTTCGGGAAGGGTCTGGATCAGCCGTGTGGCTTCGGCGCTCGGGCAACTGGTATTGAAGGCGCGGGTCTCCGACCCGATGAGCGGTTTCTTCATGCTCCAGCGCGTCTATTTCGACCGTGTCGCGCATGATCTCTCCGGCAAGGGATTCAAGATCCTGCTCGATCTTCTCGCATCGGGCCGTCGTGACGTGCGCGTCGCCGAACTTCCGTATCACATGCGAGCCCGTCAGCACGGTGACAGCAAGCTCGACACCATGGTGGTGTGGGAGTACCTGGTGCTGATTGCCGATAAGCTGTTCGGTCGCTATGTGCCGGTCCGCTTCGTACTGTTCGTCGGAGTCGGTATGACCGGGGTCGCCGTCCACCTGCTGGTTCTCGGCCTGCTGCACCGGCTGCTGGCCGTCGATTTCCTGGTTGCCCAGGCGAGCGCGACGCTGTTCGCCATGACCTCGAACTACTTTCTCAACAACGTCTTCACTTACCATGATCAGCGCCTGTATGGCGCCGCCCTGGTGCGCGGCCTGGCCACCTTCTACCTTGCCTGCAGCATCGGCGCGGTGATCAGTGTCGAATTCGCGACCTTCCTGTTCGAGCGCAGTTTTCCGTGGTTCATGGCCGGATTTTTCGGGGCGATTGCCGGTGCGGTCTGGAACTACGCCGTTACCGCGACATTCACCTGGCGTGCGACGCGACCCAAATCGGTTGCGGGGAAATGACGCC
>QNFN01000279.1 GCA_003645555.1 Gammaproteobacteria bacterium
GAAGTCACGGATTTTGCGCAGGGCCTTCGAGTCTGGTCGCCAGATTCCGGCGCCGAGGAAGCAGCGGCCGGGCTCGAGGTGGAGGTAGTAGCCCGGAGCGTGGACATCACGGCCGAGCTCGTGACGGAACTGGATGCCAACGTTGGTCTTGTAGGGGGTCTTGTCCTTGCTGTAGCGGAGGTCGCGGTAGATGCGCATCAGCGAGCCGCCGTTCTTTTTGGCCACCGCGCGGAAGTGGGGCGAAATGGTCGCCAACCGCGGCCCCATGGCGGTGATGAAGGCGAAGGCCGGCATGCGCACAGCGGTCTCGTAGAGTGGCTTGTGGGCATCGAACCAGGCGCGCTCGTTGTGCTGCCTGATCTGGCGCAGGAAGGTGAAAACCTCTTTGTGGAACGGCGGTGGCAGAGATGCGCTCATGGTGGCGGCTCAGGTGACGGACATCCTCTCTATAATCGACCAGCATGGACGATTCCGCGACCCCACTGCCGCCGAACAGCCATTGTGCTCATTGCGGCACGTCGTTTCGCTGCGGTCGCGACGACCCGGCACCGTGCTGGTGTGCCCGCGATTTTCCGGCGGTCATGCCGCTGCCGGCTCCTGAGGCGACCGCCGGTTGTCTCTGCCCGGCCTGCCTGCGTGCGGCCGTTGCGCGCCAGCCTCAGTCGCCGGCGGACTGACGCCTCAGTCGTCGATACGCGAGCCGTCGAGACGTCGGCGCTTGCGCCGCAGCACTCCGGGGCTGTTCTTCTCCGCGTGGCTGAACACGAAGCGGCCGTACAGCACGCAGCCTCTCATGCCGGGGTCGCAACCGCGGCCGGTGACTTTCATGCACTGGCCGCGCCGTTCATGCGGACACCCCCAACCACCCATCGTCAGGACGCCAGGCGCGTGCGCCGCCAGCCGCTGCGCTCACGGCGGTAATGCCCTCGGCCATGCAGGCGGTCGCTACGGCCCTGCCAGAATTCGAACATGTCCGGGAGCAGGCGGTACCCGCCCCAAAAGAACGGGCGCGGTATTTCGTCGTCGCCATGGCGTGCGGTGACCTCGTCGACCCGGGATTCGAGCTCGGCTCGGTCGGTCAGCGGCGCGCTCTGTGGCGAGGCCCAGGCTCCAATCTGGCTGCCGCGTGGCCGGGTGGCGAAGTAGCTGTCGGCCTCGTCGGCAGGTACGCGGATCACGGCACCCTCGATTCGTACCTGGCGCCGCAGCGGCGCCCACCAGAAGAGCAGTGCGGCGTGTGGATTGGGTCCAGCTCCACGCCCTTGCGGCTGTCGAAGTTGGTGTAGAAAACGAACCCGTTGGCAGCAAAATCCTTGAGCAGCACCATGCGTGCCGCCGGGCGACCGTCGGCGCTGGTGGTGGCGAGCGTCATCGCGGTCGGTTCATCAGGGACGTTGGCCAGGGCGGCGCGGAACCAGTGGTCGAACAGCACGACCAGGTCGTTCGGGGCGCTGCTGGTATAGGGGGTTTCCTGGGTCGGCATGGTTATTCCCGCAGATGTTGGGCCGATGGTAGCGCAGCGCGCCGGCAACAACGATCGGGTAGGATGCGCGCCATGAATTTTCGACTCCCGATGCGCTTGGCCGTGGTCCTGCTCGCCCTGCTGTTCAGTATGCCGGGTGCGGCCTACCACGAGGCCGACGAGCCCTCCGATGGCACGGTCGCCAGCTTCATGCCAGTCGATCCACCCTTTGCTCTGGCTGGCGTCACCTTCGCCGATGCCGCTGGCAAGCCGATCGCGCTGAGTGACTTTGCCGGCAAGGTGGTGTTGCTCAACCTCTGGGCCACCTGGTGCCCGCCGTGCGTGCGTGAATTGCCGGCGCTCGACCGTCTCGCGGGTCGGCTGGGCGGGGAGTCGTTCGCGGTGGTGGCACTGGCGCTCGACAGTGGTGGCGCAGCCGTGGCGGCACCTTACTTTGAGCGTCTCGGCATCGAGCATCTGCCGCTCTACGTCGATTCGGCACGGGCGATCGGCGAGGTGTTGCCGGACGATGTGCTGCCGGCCAGCTATTTTCTCGATCGCCAGGGGCGGGTGGTGAGTTTCCTGCGCAGTTTTGTCGACTGGGATGATCCGCGCGCCGACGCCCTGGTTCGCGACCTGATCGCGACGGAGTAGGTGGCGGCAGCTAGCGTCGTAGCAGGGCGAAGGCCTCGGCTTCGGGCAGCGGCCGGGCGAAGTGATAGCCCTGGCCGTAGGTGCAGTCGAGGTTGGCCAGTAGCGAAAGCTCGTCTTCGTTCTCGATTCCCTCGGCGACGACGTCGAGCATCAATCCCTGCGCCATCCCGAGGATGCAGCGCACGATCTCCATGCTGTCACTGCTGTGCAACATGGTCATAACGAACGATCGATCGATTTTCAGGGTGTCGAACGGGTAGCGGTGGAGGTAGCTCAGGCTCGAATAGCCGGTGCCGAAGTCGTCCAGAGCCAGCCGTACGCCAAGCATCTTGACCTCGGCGAGCTGTGCGGCGGCGCGCTCGGGGTCGTCCAGCAACAGGCTCTCGGTCATTTCGAACTTGATCCGCTGGGGATCGACGCCTGCCTGGTCGAGGCTTCGCCCGGCGCGGTCGATGAAGCCCTCTTCATCGAGTTGCAGTGCCGAGACGTTGAGCGTGATAAACGGGGCCGAGTCGCTGTTGTCGCCTAGGCTGATGGCCAGTCGTTGCGCGGCCGCGCACGCTTCGTCCATGACCCAATTGCCGATGCCGCCGATCAGACCGTGTTTTTCGGCGAAACCGATGAACTCGAACGGACCGACCAGCCCGCGCTCGGGATGTTGCCAGCGGATCAGCGCCTCAAAACCGGCAATGCGACCGCTGATCAGCTCGACGATCGGTTGATAATAGAGCACGAATTCGCGCTGTTGGAGTGCCCGCTGTAACTCGTCGCGCAGATGCAGGTTCTCGACCGCGCGGTCAAGATCCTCGCGGTAGGCTTCGGAGGCGGGGTGACGTGCCGTGCTGCCGTGGCCGTGCAGCTTTTCGCTCGCCTCGTGGAAACGCTCGAGCAGTACGCGCATGAACAGTTTCAGCACCGGGTCGGCGTCGTCCATCGCCGCGTCGAGCTGGCTGCGGTGGATCGCGGCCACGCGCGTCTCCTCGAGCGCCGTGGCGGTGGCCGAGCGGGTGCCATCGCTGACCAGTGCCATCTCTCCGAACAGGTCGCCAGGACCGAGTTCGGCGATCACGACCTTATGTCCGTCGCGCAGCAGGGAGATCTCCACCCGGCCACTTTCGATGATGTAGGCACTGTCGCCGGCCTCACCTTCGCGGAAAAGCTCGGCATGGGCGGTAATGTGCTGGGCGATCAGCTTGTCGACCATGGTGGGGTAGGCGTAATCGGCGAGGTCAGTGGTTGCCGTCGTGCAGCCTGTCGATGTAGGCGTGCAGGGCGGCATCGCGGTTGCGGATATGGTTCATCAACTCCCCTTTCAGTTGCAGC
>QNFN01000280.1 GCA_003645555.1 Gammaproteobacteria bacterium
AGTGTGGCTATCGACGACCGGACCAACATCCTGATCATCAAGGATACCGCGGTAAACCTCGAGCGTATCCGTGAACTGGTGGTCCGCCTCGATGTCCCGATACGCCAGGTGATGATCGAGTCGCGTATCGTCATCGCCTCCAACGAGTTTGCCAAGGACCTCGGCGTCAAATTCGGCTTCAACGCGGCCAAGAGCGAAAAGGATGACGGAAAATTTGGTTACGTCGGTGGTGGGCAGGCCGATGCCGATCTCGATACCGGTGACAACATCACGCTACCTGCAACAGCATTGGGTGGCCTACTGGTCAACCTGCCGGCACCGGCGCCGTCGGGCTCGGTCAATTTCCTGATCGGTAAGGTCGGCGAGTACCTGCTCCGGCTCGAACTCTCGGCAATGCAGACCGAGGGGCGTGGCGAAGTGATCTCGAATCCACGCGTGGTCACCGCCGAGAAGATGGAGGCGACCATCACCCAGGGCACCCAGATCCCGGTCCGGACCGTCAGTGCCGAGGGCACCAATGTCACGTTCGAGGATGCGACACTGGAACTCAAGGTGACACCGCAGATCACCCCGGACGATCGCATCATCATGGACCTTGAGGTCAAGAAGGACGTTCCGGACTTCGGGCGCTCTGTCGCCGGGATTCCGCCAATCGACACCCGTTCAATCGAGACCACCGTCCAGGTCGCCAATGGTGAGACCATCGTCCTCGGTGGTATCTACGAGCAGACCAAGGCGGAGGCGATCGAGAAGGTGCCGTTCTTTGGTGACCTGCCCGGTATCGGTTGGGCGTTCCGGAACAGCATTACTCAGGACAACAAGAACGAGCTGCTGATTTTCGTGACGCCGCAGATCCTGAAGGATTTCCAGGCGCTACGTTGAGCGGACCCAATCCAGGGTCGCGGTACCAGCAGGTGCCGCGGCCCTTTTCATTACCACGGGTATGACACGACGTGGCGCCATTCCAAGGCAACGTCTTCCTGATCGGCCCGATGGGCGCTGGCAAAAGCACCATCGGCCGGCAGTTGGCCCAGGCACTGCACCTTGAATTTATCGACTGTGACCACGCGATCGAGGAGCAGACTGGCGCCAGTATCGCCCTGATTTTCGATATCGAAGGCGAGGCGGGGTTCCGCAGCCGTGAAAGCGCGATGATTGAGCAACTGACTGCGCTTGACGGTATCGTTCTTGCGACCGGGGGCGGTGCCGTACTCGATCCGGCCAATCGTACCTGGCTGCACACACGCGGTCAGGTGGCCTACCTCGCCTGCTCCGTGGCCCAGCAGTTCGAGCGTACCCGCCACAGCCGTCATCGCCCACTGTTGCAGGCGCCGAACCCCGAAGCGCGGCTCACGGCCTTGCTAGAAATGCGCGATCCGCTCTACCGCGAAGTGGCCCATCTCGTGGTGAACACCGACCATCGATCGGTCGGGGTGGTCGTCAAGGAACTGGTGCGGCGTCTCGCCAGGACGGACGACGAGGCGGCACCAGTGTCCCCTGGGCATTGATCAAGCACCTGCCGTGATGGAAGGAAACGGATCCGACATGCAGCCAGACCCAGACCAGACGGCACAGCTCCGGGTCGAACTCGGCGCTCGCGGTTACCCGATCCACATAGGCCCGGGACTGCGCCATCGTGCTGATCTGTTCACCCAGGCGATACAGGGACGGCAGGTGCTGGTGGTAAGCGATACCACGGTGGCTCCGCTCTACCTCGATGATCTGTGTAATGCCCTGACGGAATTTGAATGTCGGACCCTGGTCCTGCCCGACGGAGAGGAGCACAAGACCCTCGCCACTGTGGAACACATTTTCGACACGTTGCTCGAGCAGCGTTTTGAGCGCAGCGCCACCGTGTTGGCGCTGGGTGGTGGCGTGGTTGGAGACATGGCCGGGTTCGCTGCGGCCTGCTACCAGCGTGGCATACCGTTTGTGCAGGTGCCGACGACGTTGCTGGCCCAGGTCGACTCATCGGTCGGCGGCAAGACCGGGGTCAACCACCCGCATGGCAAGAACATGATTGGTGCATTTCATCAGCCGCGGGCGGTGATCGTCGACACCGAGACTCTGGACACCCTCGCGGAACGGCAACTTCGTGCCGGGGTCGCCGAGGTGATCAAGTACGGGCTGATCCGGGATGCCGGTTTTTTTGTCTGGCTGGAGCAGAACATGGCGCGGTTGTTGGCTCGGGACCGGGCAGCGCTTGCCGAAGCCGTCGCCCGATCGTGTGCCAACAAGGCTGAGATTGTTGCCGAGGATGAACTCGAGTCCGGGGTGCGAGCCCTGTTGAACCTGGGGCACACCTTCGGTCACGCGATCGAGACCGGCACCGGCTACGGCCGCTGGCTGCATGGCGAGGCGGTCGCCATGGGCACGGTACTCGCCGCCGACCTGTCGCTTCGCATGGGTTGGCTGAGCATGGCTGAGCGCGATCGCCTCGTCGCCTTGCACCTTGCTGCCGACCTGCCGATAGAGGTGCCGCCAGGGCTTGGCCCGGATGATTTCCTGCGCCTGATGGCCGTCGACAAGAAGGTCAGCGGTGGGCGCCTGCGGCTGGTCTTGTTGCAGGCGATTGGGCGGGCGGTCATCACCGCCGAGTTCGATGCCAGCCTGCTGCAGGCAACGCTTGATTCCGCCTGCCGTAAGGCCGTGAGCTAGACGTCCTGATGTCGACATCACGAGCCAGGCTTGCCCCCTGCGCCGTTCAGGACGGAGCCGGACGGGGTCGAGTCCATCCCGATGACAGCGCTGGGCCGGGTGACTACCAGCGTGATCGTGAGCGGATCATTCACTCGGCCGCGTTCCGTCGGCTTGAGTACAAGACCCAGGTATTCGTCAACCATGAGGGTGATCTGTTCCGCACCCGGCTGACCCACACCATAGAGGTTGCGCAGACGGCACGTATGCTGGCGCGTTCACTGGCGTTAAATGAAGATTTGGCCGAGGCAATCGCTCTCGCGCACGACCTCGGCCACACCCCCTTCGGGCACGCCGGTCAAGAGGCGTTGAACAGTTGCATGGTCGACTTCGGTGGCTTTGAGCACAATCGCCAGTCGTTGCGCGTGGTCGATGAACTCGAGGATCGATTCGCGGAATTCAGCGGCCTGAATCTGACTTTCGAGACCCGTGAAGGCATCCTCAAGCATTGCCCATCAGCCGAGGCCGAGCAGCTCGGTGACATTGGCCGGCGCTTTCTGGATGGTACCCAGCCAAGCCTGGAGGCGCAGCTGACCAATCTCGCCGACGAGATTGCCTACAACGCTCACGACATCGACGATGGGTTGCGCAGTGGCCTGATTGGTGAGGACGCACTGGGCGAGGTCAAGCTGTTTGTGACCACCTGGGACGATGTGCGTGCACGTCATCCGGAACTTCCTCGACGGCGCACCATTCATGTCGTTGTGCGCGAGCTGATCGAAGCCCAGGTAACGGACTTG
>QNFN01000281.1 GCA_003645555.1 Gammaproteobacteria bacterium
CGCCCAGCCCTACACTTCGAGCGCCACGGCACGCGGTGACACCACGCTTCTGGCCCTGCCACATGGCGTGCTCGATGAACTCGAGCACGCTCATCCCGAGCTGGCCGGGGTGTTGAATCGCTACATCGCCCGCCGGATTCGCAACTGGAGCCCCTCCCGGCAGGTTATCTCCGGGGCACTGGCGCAAACGGCACGGGCCGTTATGAGAACGCCGCTGGCTACCTGCCGAACTTCACTTTCCCTGCGCGAAGCCTTCCAGGCCATGCGTCAGCGCCAGGTCGGCAGCCTGGTTATCCTGGACGATGACGGCCACCTGCACGGCATCATGACCTACGTCGCCCTCTGCGTGGCACTGATCGAGTCGGGTAACAGCCCCGATCAGGAGATCGCCGACGCATGTGAACCGGCCGTGACCGTCGACCCGGGCTCTCCGCTATGGAAGGTGGAGGAACTGCGTGCGGATGGCGGCACGAAGTACGTCGTCGTGGTCGAGGACGGCAACCCCGTGGGGATGCTCTCCCAGACCGACATCCTGCGCTCGGTACTGGCCCACGGGAGCCTGGTCGTCAGCCGAATTCGTGAAGCCCCCGATCTTGTCGAACTGGGCGACTACTACCAGCGCATGGCGGAAGTGGCCGAGCAGGCGCTGGAGACGCACCGCCGGGTCGATGTCGCCCTGCGCCTGATCAGCGAAACCCACCTTGCCATCCAGCGGCGCTGCGCGGAACTGACGCTCGAGCAGCTGGAGGTCGCCGGGGCCGGACTGGCGCCAGCACCCTACGCCCTGCTGATCATGGGCTCGGGTGGACGGATGGAGATGTTGCTGACGCCCGACCAGGACAACGGCATCATCCTCGCCGACACTCCCGCGGCGAAAACGCCAAAGGCCGTGGCATGGTTCCAGCGTTTCTGCCACGAACTCAACGAGAACCTGGCGCAGGTGGGCTACGAACTGTGCAAGGGCGGGATCATGGCCCGCAATCCACAGTTCCACAAATCACTCCAGGAGTGGCGCGACCAGATCGCCTTCATGACGGAACATCCGGGCAGGAAGGCGGCGCGCTGGTCGAACATCGCCTTCGATTTCGAGACCCTGTTCGGCGACGACAGTCTGACGGCGACACTGCGCAGCCACGTCTACGAAATGCTCGATGAGCGTTCCAAGCTGCTCGCTTTCATGGCCGAAGACGACGCCGAAGGGCGCCCCCCGATCGGCTGGTTCAACCGGCTGGTCACCACCGAAAGCAACGACGACGGGGGCACTGTCGACATCAAGCGCAACGGCCTGCGCATCATCGCCGATGCGGCGCGCATCTTCGCCCTGCACGCCGGCATCCAGAGCCGCAACACCCACGACCGTCTCACGGCGCTGGTCAGGCTGGGCGCACTCGACGCCGACCTCGTCGACTCCACCCTCGCGGCCTACAGCCAGCTGCACGAACTGCTGATCACCCACCAACTCGACCAGGTCCATCGCGGCGAGCCGCCCGACAAGAAGATTCACCCCGAACGCCTGTCCTCGCACGGCCGGGAATCGCTGCGCGAGAGCATGCTCGCCGTCAAGCGTTTCCAGGAACGGCTGCAGGGCCAGTTCGGTTTTTTCTGACCCCCGGGTGACCTCGGGCAGATAGCGCTAGAACGAGCCCAGCTGCTGCTCGGTCGGCTCGGCGCAGCAGTACCACGGCTCGTCGAGCGCGGGGATCACCGGTCCGAAGTCGGCTCCGTCGAGTGCTGGCACCGTCCCGCCCAATGCGGCGTGGGCCGCGTTCCAGACGCGCGCGAAGATCGCCGGACGCGACAACCCTTCCGCCTCACCGCTGGAGGCGATTTCCGACACCTGCCGCTGCAGGGCGTCTACCCGCGGGTCGGCGTGCTGCCATGGGTGACCTAGGGTGGCGCGGTCAAACGGTCCGAGCGTGGCGCGGAAATCGTCCAACTCCAGTAACAGCGAGCCGCCCGGCACCAGCAGACGGATCGAAAGCTGCACCGGCGGCACGGAGTTGACCAGGTCGAGATCGAGCAGACCCTGCAACAGAGCGACGTAACCTTCGAGACCGGTCCAGGGCGTGAACGGCACGAAGGTCGGCGCCAGCGGCACGCCGGCCTCGCGGGCACTGGCCAGCGCGCTGATGAAATCGTCACCCGTGTGTCCCTTGTCGAGGTAGTCGAGCACGGCCTCGTCGAGCGACTCGACCGCCGTGGTGATCCACAAGCAGCCGGTCTCCTTCAGCCGCGGCAGCACCTCAGGTCGGCGCACCAGGTGTTCAACCTTGATGGTGCAGTCGTAACTGACCTCAGGAAATTCTGCGTGCAGTGCCTCGACCACGCGCAGCGCGTGGGTCGGGCCATTGAGAAAATCGGGGTCGCCGAAAGAGATATGACGGGCGCCTGCCGTAACCTGCTGACGTACATCGTCGAGCACCACCTCGGGTGGCACGATCCGGAATCGGCCACGGTAGACCGGCACCACCGGGCAGTGACGGCAGAGATGCTTGCAGCCACGGCTGGCTTCGGCGAAGCCGCTGACCCGCTCCTCGCCGTCGGCCAGGCGCAACTTGGCGTAGGCCTCGAGCGGCGGCAGGTCATGGCGGTCGGGACGCACGAACTCAATGGCTTCGGTAGAAATACGGTTTACCGGCTGAATCACTTCACCGGACCGCAGATTCTCGGCCAGCCCGAGCAGGTCAGGCTCGCATTCGCCACCGAACAGCGAGACCACCCCCAGTTCACGAAGCAGCGCCTCGTTCAACGGGGCGTAGAGGCCATAGGCACAGAGATGGGTCCCGGGCAGGATCTTGCGCAGGCGTGGCAGCAATTCCATGGCGATGCGCGTCGCGGTATGCATGCCGAGGAAGACTGCCACCATGCCGGCACCCATGACCCGATCCAGGTCCAGACGCCCACGCGAGAGATCGATGCAGGAAACGTCGAAGCCAGCGCGTCGCAGCCAGGCCGCCGGCTCGGCCAGCGCGAACGGCTGCCGGCCGAGTTCGTAGGGGTTGACCAGGACGACCCGGAACGGCGCACTGGCTGACGACCAGTCATCGGGGCCAACGACCCCCTGCGCTAACGACCCCGCCTCGACCTTCCAATCCATAATCCTTGCGTCCACAGTCATGGCCATTCGGCCAGAAAAGGCATCATAGCCGAGGCCGCCGTATAGCCAGGAATAGGCTGCTCCCGGATTGACCCAGGTCAGCCGTCAGCCAGGTTGCACCTCGGCCGGCAACAAATGGTCAGCGTCGCGATATTTCCCAATAAGTGGACAGGCCCCTATAGTGACCGCGCGCCACAGGGAGGACGACCAGATGCGCCAGCACGACTACCTCAGCCTCGGACCGGGTGGGTTCCACCGGGTCGCCTATACCGAATGGGGTGACCCGGACAACCCGGACGTGCTGGTCTGCGTCCACGGACTGACCCGCAAC
>QNFN01000282.1 GCA_003645555.1 Gammaproteobacteria bacterium
CCTGCGACTGCTGGAGCGGATCGGTTTCCTGCCTTTCGTGATTTACCGGGTAGCGCTTGGTGTGGCACTGCTGGCGTTCTACGCTTGAGCCGGTGTGGCCCGTATAATCAACTGCTTCAATCGATCATCATGAAGCCCGGTGGCAAACAGGGATAATCAGGGAATCCAGCACGAATGGAAAAAACCGCACTCATCACTGGCGTTACCGGCCAGGACGGCGCCTACCTGGCCGAGTTTCTGCTTGGCAAGGGCTACGTGGTACACGGCATCAAGCGTCGCACCTCGCTGTTCAATACCGACCGCATCGACCACCTCTACCAGGACCCGCACGTCGACAATCGCCGTTTTGTCTTGCATCACGGTGACATGACCGACAGCTCCAGCCTGGTGCGTATCGTGCAACAGGTGCAGCCGGACGAGATCTACAACCTTGCCGCGCAGAGCCACGTCCAGGTCTCATTCGAAGAGCCGGAATACACCGCCAATTCCGATGCTCTCGGTACGCTGCGCCTGCTCGAGGCGGTGCGCATTCTTGGCCTGGAACAGAAAACCCGCTTCTACCAGGCATCGACCTCGGAGCTCTACGGCAAGGTGCAGGAGATCCCGCAGACCGAGACCACGCCGTTCTACCCGCGCTCGCCCTACGCGGTAGCCAAGCTCTACGCCTACTGGATGGTGGTCAACTACCGTGAGGCGTACGGCATGTACGCCTGCAACGGCATCCTGTTCAACCACGAGTCACCGATCCGCGGCGCGACCTTTGTCACGCGCAAGATTACCCGGGCCCTGGCGCGCCTCTCGCTCGGCCTGCAGGACTGCCTCTACCTGGGAAACATGGACGCCAGGCGCGACTGGGGCCACGCTCGTGATTACGTCGAAATGCAATGGCTGATGCTGCAGGCCGAGACCCCGGACGACTACGTCATCGCCACCGGCGAGCAGCACAGCGTGCGCGAGTTCGTCGATACGGCTGCGGCCGAGCTCGGCATCCACCTTCGCTGGGAAGGCGAGGGGGTCGACGAAGTCGGCACCATCGAGCGCCTCGACGAGCCACGCAATGGCCTGGCCGAGGGGCAGGCGATTGTACGGATCGACCCGCGTTACTTCCGTCCTACCGAGGTCGAGACTTTGCTCGGCGACCCGTCCAAGGCGAAGGCGCAGCTCGGCTGGACACCGCGCGTCGGTTTCGTGGAACTGGTGCAGGAGATGGTGCGAGCCGATCTCGACGAGGCCCGGCGGGATGAACTTTGCCGGACCGAGGGGTTCGCGACCTTCAACTACCACGAATGATCAGAGATTCCTTAACATGCCCGCTGCCAAGAAGCCGACCAACCTGAGTATCAACAGCGATCTGCTTGCCCAGGCACGCGCGGAGAAACTGAACCTCTCTCGGGTACTTGAAGAACGCCTGGTCGAAATCGTCAGGGAGCGTGGTCGGGCCGCCTGGCTGACACGCAACCGCGCGGCGCTCGAGGCCTATAATGAGCGGATCGGGCAAGAAGGCGTGTTCAGCGAGGGACTGCGGAAGTACTGATGGCCCAGTTCGACATCCAACAAGCCAAGGCCAATCCCCGAACGCGTGCCACTGTGCCCTACCTGCTCGTACCGCTGGCAACGCGGGTCCTCATCCCGTTGCTGCCGGCCGATTCTGGCAGCCAACCGGTCGAGAAGCTGAACCCCGTCATTGAGCATGAGGGGCGCAGCCTGATGCTCTCCACGGCCGAGATGGCGGGCGTTCCGCTGGCGGCGCTCGGCGAGAGGATTGGTTCACTGGCGGGAGATCGTGATCAGATTGTTGCTGCGATCGACTTCCTGGTCTGACGCAATTCACAGAAGAATAACCATGCACCTCAGAAAACGCATTCTCATCACTGGCGGTGCCGGCTTCCTCGGCAGCCACCTCTGTGAGCGCCTTCTCGACGACGGCAACGACGTGCTTTGCGTCGATAACTTTTTCACCGGGACCAAGGAGAACGTTGCTCACCTGCTCGGCAACCCGCACTTCGAGCTGATGCGCCACGACGTCACGTTTCCGCTCTATGTCGAGGTCGACGAAATCTACAATCTGGCTTGCCCGGCGTCGCCAATCCACTATCAGCATGATCCGGTGCAGACCACCAAGACCAGTGTCCATGGCGCGATCAACATGCTCGGTCTGGCCAAGCGGACCAAGGCGAAAATCCTGCAGGCGTCGACCAGCGAGGTCTACGGCGACCCCGAGGTCCATCCGCAGACCGAGGACTACTGGGGGCACGTCAATCCGATCGGCATACGCTCGTGCTACGACGAAGGCAAACGCTGCGCCGAGACGCTGTTTTTCGATTACCGGCGCCAGCACGGGCTGAACATCAAGGTGGCGCGTATTTTCAATACCTACGGTCCACGCATGCACCCGAACGACGGTCGCGTGGTCTCCAACTTCATCGTCCAGGCGCTGCGCGGCGAGCCACTGACCATCTATGGAGACGGCAGCCAGACCCGTTCGTTCTGCTACGTCGACGACCTGGTTGAGGCGCTGGTGCTTCTGATGGCCACCCCGGACGAGTTCACCGGCCCGGTCAATACCGGCAACCCGGACGAGTTCTCCATTCGTGAACTGGCCGAACAGATTATCGCCCTGACCGGTTCGACCTCTGTCATCGAAACTCACCCGCTGCCGGCCGACGACCCGACCCAGCGCAAGCCCGATATCAGCCTGGCCCGGGAGATACTGGGATGGGAGCCAAAAATCAATCTGGCCGAGGGATTGCGGCCGACCGTGGCCTATTTCAGGCAACAGCTGGACAACGCCTGACCCGCTCAAGCCGGTCGGGATCACTGGGACAAGCGCGTGGAGATGAACACAGAAACGCCTATCCACGTTGCTGGCCATCGGGGGCTGGTCGGTTCCGCCCTGGTGCGCGCCCTCGAGGCGGTCGGCCATCGGAACCTGCTGCTACGGACCCACGCGGAACTCGATCTCACGGATTCTGTCGCCACGGACCGTTTTTACGCCGAGATGCGACCGGAAGTGGTCTTTCTCGCAGCGGCGAAAGTCGGTGGCATCCACGCCAACAATACCTACCCGGCCGACTTCATCCTCGACAACCTGGCAATCGAGCTCAGCATCATCGAGGCGGCGCGGCGCCACGGAGTGAAGCGGCTGCTGTTCCTCGGTTCATCGTGCATCTATCCGCGCGACTGCCCGCAACCGATGCGCGAGGAGTACCTGCTGACCGGCCCGCTGGAAGCCACCAACCGGCCCTACGCCCTGGCCAAGATCGCCGGTATCGAGATGTGCTCGGCCTGCAACCGGCAGTACGGCAGCCGCTTCCTGGCGGTGATGCCGACCAACCTCTATGGGCCTGGTGACAATTACGATCTCGAGAACTCGCACGTTCTGCCGGCCCTGGTCCGCAAGATGCACGAGGCG
>QNFN01000283.1 GCA_003645555.1 Gammaproteobacteria bacterium
CCTGACCTTGACTCGGCAACACGGGCCCGGCTGGTCCGGCAGACGCTGCGCGAGACCGGCAAGGCGGTGCTTGAACTCGGCGCGATCTGGGGCTGGTCCGGCACCCGGCTTGGACGCTGCTTCGTTGACACCGAGGGCATCGAGTTGCTCGCCGAGGGTCATCGGCGTGGCAACGGGGTATTGATTGCCGCGCCGCATCTTGGCTGCTGGGAGATGACCAGCCACTACGCTCAGTTGCACGGTTACCGTCTGACCGCACTTTATCGACCACCTCGGCAGCGTGCACTGGCGCCGTTGATCCGCACCCGCCGCCAACGCCTGGGGGCGACACTGGTGCCGACCGATACCAGTGGCATCAAGGCGCTGCTGCGCGCCCTCAGGCGCGGTGAATGCGTAGGCATTCTGCCCGACCAGGATGCCGGTCGCGACGGGGTGATGGCGCCATGTTGCGGCGCCCCGGCCTCGACCAGGATCCTGGACGCGCGTCTCGCGCGGCACAGCGGGGCGACACTGTTGCTGGCCTTTGCCGAGCGCCTTGCCGGGGGACACTATCGCTTGCGATTGCGCGCCCTCCCCGACGCGGTTGGTGATGCCGATCCGCTGGTGGCAGCTACGGCACTGAATCGGGCGGTCGAGGTGTGCGTGCGCGAGCAGCCGGCGCAATACCAGTGGACCTATCGGCGCTTCAAGACACGCCCCGAGGGAGAACCGCCACGCTACCGTTGAATCGATGCCGGGCCGGTTTGCGCGAGGCTGGACGTTGCTGCAAACTTGCTGGCAAAGGAGCCGCCAGCCGACGCAGCCAGTGCCGCGGCGGCATAAAGTGAAAAGACGGCATGCCGGGCCAGGGATGAGCGACCGCATCGACATCAGCGCTTCGCCGGTACAAGGCGAACTCGGAGTGCCACCGGGCATTCGCCGGGTCCTGTTGATTGGCAGCTTTGTGCTGCTGATTGCCGTTACCCTGCTGTACGGCCTTGCGGCATTGAAACTCCTCTCTGCCCGCTCGACCCAGATGGCCGGTCCCCAATCGCCGATCACTGACACTCTCGATCGACTCGAGGCGACCCTTGTCGTACTGACCCTGGATGGTCATCCTGAGCATGGTCTGGTGGTGACACCGATCGTGCCTATGATCGAGCGACTGCAACCGGTGTTGACCGATTTTCGCGCGGCCCACATCGCCTGGCTCCGCTTCAGCGAGACCGACCTGGCCATCGATGTCCTGCTGGCACGCCAGCTCAACCGGCAACTGGATGAACTTGACCAACAGTTCCGCAGCATCGCCGGTCCGCTTGCCGGCAGTCCGGATCCAAGGCCCGAGGCCTATGATCGGCTGCAGAGGATGGCACTGATCACCGGCAACCTGATCGATCAAACACGTAGCGCGCACTTGGCCACATCCCGAGTTCAACACGGGCGCGACATGCAGGAGATCCGTGATGCAACGCGGAACTTCGTCTACCTTGGCGCACTCGCACTGGTCGGGTTCATTGGCCTGAGTGTTCTCTATCTGTGGCAGATGCGGCGCTACGATCGTCACATCCATGCACTGAGCGAACTCTCATCGCTGCTGTCGTCTACCTCGGGTATCCTGCTGTTCGAGGGCATGGTCAGTTTTCTCGGCCGGGAGCTGGGTCACGCCTACGTATTCATCGGCCAGCTCAATCCGAGCGATCCGCTGCAGGTCGACACTCTCGCCGTCTATGCGCACGGCAAGCTGGCCGGCAACATCAGCTATCGTCTGCCCGGAACGCCGTGCGAGAACGTGTTGCAGCGGGGCGTCTGCTTCTATCCCAGTGGTGTACAGCAGGATTTTCCTGACGACCGACTGCTCCAGGAGATGGGTGTCGACAGCTATGCTGGTACCCCTCTGCTCGATGCCCAGGACAAGCCGCTCGGTATTCTTGTCCTGCTCGACTCGACTTCGATCAACCCGGCGATCATCACCTCGTCACTGATCCAGTTGATTGCCTCGCGTGCACAGACCGAGCTTGAGCGCATGCGTGCCGAAGCGCTGCGTACCAATACCCTGGATGGGCTCGAGGCACGGGTCGATGCCCGTACCGTCGATCTCAAGCGCATCAACGAACAGCTGGAAGCCGAGGTGCTCAGCCGTCGTGACATGGAGCGCGAGCTCGAACATGCACGCGCTGCCGCGGAACGTGGGAACCGCGCCAAGGGGGAGTTCCTGGCCAACGCCAGCCACGAGATCCGCACCCACATCAACGGTCTGCTCGGCATGCTTTCATTGCTCGAAGATGAGCCGATGGAAGGTGAACAGCAGGAGTATGTCGAGATGGCGCATGCTTCGGGTGATGTGTTGCTGGCGTTGATCAATGACCTTCTCGACTACTCCAAGATCGAGGCCGGTCAACTGCAGATCGAGGCTGTCGACTTCGAACTTGACCACCTTGTTGGCGAAATAGCCGACCTGTTCACCGTACGTGCTCATGCCGCCGGCCTGACACTCGATACCGAGGTCGACGCGGGGTTGCCACGGGAGCTGCGTGGCGACGTGGTGCGCATCCGTCAGGTGCTTTCGAACCTGGTCGATAATGCGCTCAAGTTCACCAGCGAGGGGCGGGTCATCCTGCGGGTCTTGGGTGCCGCCGCCAGCGACGGCAACGTGTCAATCCGCTTCGAAGTCGAGGACACCGGCATCGGGTTCGATCCCGCCAAGCGCGAATTGCTGTTTGCACCGTTCGCCCAGGCCGACAGCTCGATCACGCGGCGTTACGGTGGCACCGGGCTCGGTCTGGCGATCTGTACCCAGCTGGTCCGTCTTCTCGGCGGGGAGATCGATGTCGACGGTGCGCCGGGTCTCGGCACCCGGTTCTGGTTCACCATTCCGCTGCAGTTGGCGCAAGGTGGGAACACGATCATCGATGATGCCGGTCGTGATTCGCTCGAGGGATTACGTGTACTGGTGGTCGATGACAGCGCGGTCAGTCGTGCCTACCTGCGGAGTCTGTTGGTGGCCTGGCGCGTAGACTGTGAAGTGGTTGCCAGCGGTAGCGAGGCACTGGAACGCTTGCAGGTTGCCGCGCAGCAGGAGACGCCCCCGTTCGAGTTGGTGATCCTCGATCGGCTGATGCCTGAAATGGACGGTTTGGAACTCGCCGAACGGATCGGCAGCGATCCACTGCTGGCAAATACCAAGCTGGTCATGGTCACCCGTTATGGCGGGCCGGTGGCGGCCGATGAAGCGCTACGCAGTGGTATTTCCGGCTACTTGAATAAGCCGGTCAGCCAGTCCCAGCTATTCGATACCCTGGTCAACGTGGCTGGTTTGCAGACGCGTGTGCACCGCCCTCGGTTGTCTCATGCCGAGGTCCAGACCGGGCGCATCCTGGTGGTCGAGGACAACCTGGTCAACCAGAAGGTGGCGGCCGGCATGCTGCGCAAGC
>QNFN01000284.1 GCA_003645555.1 Gammaproteobacteria bacterium
CCGCCAGTCGGTAGAGTTGACGCCAGGCGAAGTGGTTGGCGGAGCGGTGGTTGATGGCCTCCAGGTAGAGGTCGCGTGCCGCGCCCATCTGCCCGGCAGCAAGATGGATATCGGCCAACTGCATCGCGACCAGTTCATCCATCGCCGGATCGAGAGCTGGTGGCCCGGCGCGCAGGACATGCAGGCTGGCCACAGCCGTCTCCAGGTCGCCGCGCGTGCTGGCGACAAGGGCGGCGACAAGTTGTGCCTGCGGTCCGAAGCCGGGCGTTGCCGCAAGCGGTGCGACCAGCGTGGCGGCGGCTCCGGGATCACCCTCCTTGACGTGCGTCAGCGCCAGCAGGAACAGAACTTCCGGCCGGTCGCCGGTGCGAGCCCGCAACGATTCGAGACGCACGCGAGCGGCGGGGAACGATTCCATGGCGAAGTGGGCGGCAGCGATCTGCAGCTCCAGAATCATCCGTTCGTTTGGGTCGACCAACGGCAAGGATTGCTCAAGAAGCCGTGCCGCCTCGCGCGCCCGGCCGAGCTCGACCAGTGCCGAACCACGATTGAGAAGGGCTCGGAACGGGCTCGCTCCGCGCTCGAGTTCCAGTGCCCAGAAGCGGTTTTCATCGCGCCATTCGCGATTGCGTTCGACGGTTGCGAGCGCCAGTACCGCCGCGACCAGCAGCAGCGGCACCGTGGCCCGTGCCAGCCACCGTGTTGGCACCAGGCTGAGCAGCCCGGCGGCGAGGAACAGGCCCGGCAGGTAGAGGCGATGGATGAAGGCGATCTCGAGATTGATGAACGACGCCTCCAGTGCCGAGGTGAGCAGGAAAAAGAGCACTGCAAAACCGGCCAGGGGTCGCTGTCGACGCCATCGCCAGCCGAGGGCGGCGAGCAGGCCGAGACCGAGCAGTGCGGGCAGTGTCGTTGCCGGTTGCCACCAGCTGCGCGACAGCGTCACCTGGTAGTCGAGATGCAACCGTTCGGGCCATGGCCAAGTGACGAGCGACAGGTAGTGCCAGAGCACGCGCGGTTCGGTCAGCAGGCGTTCCAGTGGGGAAAAGTCCCGGTTCGGGTAGCGTACGTTCCATTCCGTTAGCCCAGGCAGATAAAGCGCAGCCAGCAGCGCGCTGAGCAGCATGGCACCTCCGGCGAGCCAGGCGAGGGCACGGCCACGCCCTTGGCCAGCGAAGAAGCAGGCCTCGATCAGCAGGCAGGCGAGCGGCAGTGTGGCGACGATTTCCTTGCTGGTCATGCCGAGGATGAATGCGCCGACCCAGACCGCTACGGCCGGCAGGGTGGCCAGGCGCCCGCGCCGCTGCAGCACGAAGGCGAGCAGGCCGAGCAGGTAGCCGAGGGTGCCCAGCGCCGTCATGCGCTGGACGATGTAGGTGACGGCTTGGGTCTGTACCGGATGCAGCAGCCAGAGCAGGGCGCCGAAGAAGGCGAGCTGGCGCATGTTGGTGCCGGCAGGAATGAGCAGGAGCAGCAGGGCGTAGAGCAGCCCACCGTTGGCGATGTGCAGGCCGAGGTTGACGGCGTGGTAGCCGACCGGATCGAGGCCCCCGGCGAGGTGGTTGAGGGCAAACGTCAGCAATGCCGTCGGACGGCTGGCGGAGACCTGCGAATCGAGCACGTGGCTGAGATCGGTGGCGGAGAGGGCGTGGACGGCCGGGTTGTAGACGATGTTGGGCAGGTCGTCGAACAGGAACGGCACGTCGAACGACGGCAGGTAGGCGACGACGGCAAAAACCGTCAGTAGCAGCAGGTGGAGGGCGGCAGTGGCCGGCGTACCGGGGTCGCCGGTTGCCGGTGACAGGGTGGAGGCGTGGGGCGGCACGGAGGGACGGGCGCCCGGCGGCTGGGAGCGGCCGGGCCTCAGCCGTGCAACTGCAGCGTGCCGGTCAGTTCGGCCACGCTGCCCAGCCCGTGGCGAGCAAGGTAATCGGCAATGCCCGCGTTGATCTTCGGCAGCAGCAGCGGGTCGTAGAACAGCGCCGTACCGATCCCGACAGCGCTGGCGCCAGCGATGATGAACTCCAGTGCGTCGCTGGCCGAGACAATGCCGCCTTGGCCGATGATCGGGATGCCGTGTTCACGTGCGACCCGATGCACCTGGTGCACTTTCAGCAGCGCCACCGGTTTGATTGCCGGACCCGACAGGCCGCCCTGGTTGTTGCCGATCACCGGGGTGCGCGATTCGATATCCACCGCCATGCCCATCAGCGTGTTGATGACCGCGAAGGCGTCGGTGCCGGCGTTGATGCAGCGCCGCGCGTTGTCGGCGATGTCGGTCTGGTTGGGCGACAGCTTGGTGATCAGCGGTTTCGAGGTGACGGCCCGGCAGGCGGCGACCACGCGCGCCGACATCTCCGGGTCGTTGCCGAAGGCGACGCCGCCGGCCTTGACGTTGGGGCAGGAGATGTTGACCTCGATGGCGTCGATTGGCGAGTCGTCGAAGATCTCGGTAACGGCGACGTACTCCTCGACCGTGCTGCCGGAGACGTTGGCGATAAAGCGGGTCTCGGTGAAGTCGAGTTGCGGAAGGATGGTATCGACGACGTGGCGAGCGCCCGGGTTCTGCAGACCGATGGCATTGAGCATGCCGTCCGGGGTTTCGTAGACCCGGTGCGGGCGGTTGCCGAGGCGCGGTTCGAGCGTCGTACCCTTCAGGCAGACGGCGCCGGCATCGCGATTGGAAAAGCCTTCGACCCGCGTATACTCCTCGCCGAAGCCGACGCAGCCCGACAGCAGGACCAGCGGGGTGGCGAGGCGCAACCCGCAGAAATCGATCGCCAGGGCCGCTGCCCCATCCTCCGTGCTCAACGCTCTGCCCCCTGGATCAGCCGATGTTTCACGTGATCCTCTTCGAACCTGAAATCCCGCCGAATACGGGCAACATCATACGCCTGTGCGCCAACACCGGGGCAGAGCTGCACCTGGTCCACCCGCTCGGATTCGCCATGGAGGATCGCCAGTTGCGCCGCGCTGGGCTCGACTACCGTGAGTGGGCACGGGTGCGCGAGCATGCCGACCTTGATGCATTCACGCAGGCGGTCGAACCGGCGCGCCTGGTTGCGTTGACCACGCGTGCCGGGCAGGCCCATCACGCATTCCGATTCGCCACGGGGGATGCTCTGCTGTTCGGCCCGGAGACGCGCGGGTTGCCCGATGCGGTGCTGGACGCGGTCCCCGAAGGTCAGCAGTTGCGCGTGCCAATGGTGCCCGGAAGCCGCAGCCTGAACCTCTCCAACGCCGTTGCGGTGGGGCTCTACGAGGCGTGGCGCCAGCTCGGGTTCAGCGGATCAGCTTAGCCCGCATATTGCACCAGCCGGCCACGAGCCTGGCCTGAAACCTCTGCAACGCGAGTGAAAAAAGAGCGGTTTTGAATCGAATCCGAAACATACAGGTTGCTA
>QNFN01000285.1 GCA_003645555.1 Gammaproteobacteria bacterium
GCCCGTCGCTCTCGATCTCCCGAGGCCAGTTCGCCGGGAGCGCGGCAGCCAACGACGCCAGGTCAGTTGCTTCTGCCGGTTCACCGCGCGCGTAGGCCATCAGGCCGAGCAGCACGGCCGGCCGCTCACGGGTAAGGCGGCCAATCCAGATCGGGATGCCCTCCACGCCGTCGAGACGCAGGCCGCTGTCCCAGAGTCGCAGGATCAGCCGCGAGCCTTCCTTGTCCACCCGCACCCGCAGGCCAACGGCTTCACGACCGTCACGCACCTGAGGTAGTGGGGGCAATTCTACGAGAGGAGCCGTTGGGTTCAGGGTGCGCAGCCAGCGCATGAGGCCGTCACGTTGTGCAGGGTGCCAGCCTGCCCGATCCAGTGTCACCGTGATGCAGTCGAGCGGTGCCGCCCAGGCGAGTACCGGGGCACCTCCAATGGCGGACGCCTCGGGTGTATGTATGGCCAGTTCCGGCCACGGGTTGAGTTGCCACCGGTCCATGCCGAGCGTCGTAGGGGCGCGTGTCGGGTTGTAGCGGGCCACGTCGCTCTCCAGCCGCAACGGGATATAGATGGCGGCAACCACGACCAGGGGGAGCAGGAGCACCGTGACCAGACGGGCGGGTGCTGCCGGCGCCGTGGCGCGCACCCGGTAGGCGGTGCCGAGTAACACCACCCAGAGGGTGCCGAGTAGCATCCCGGCGAGTACGTCGCTTGGCCAGTGGACACCGAGATAAGGGCGCGAGAAAGCGATCGCCGTGACCAGCAGCGCCGCCACCCCGTAGGGCAACCAGCGTGCTGCCATGGGTACGGCGCGTACCAGCAACACCGTGGCGAAGCCATAGATCACCGTGGCACGCAGAGCGTGGGCACTGGGGAACGAGGTGCTGCCGAGCAGCAGGTCGAACGGCTCTGGCCGGGGCAGTTGGAACAGTCCCTGGAGCAGTGCCGGCGCCAGTGCGGCGAATGCGGCGGCGGCGAGCCAGTGCCGCGCGGCTGTGCGGTCGTACCAGCCCAGGCCGAGCGCGACCAGGATTACGTAGATTATGTGGAACAGGCCGTCACCTAGTTCGGTGACGGCGATCAGTAGGAGGTCGGCTTGTGGGGTGCGCAATCCCAACAGTAGGCCATGCAGGGTCTGGTCCAGGCTGCCGGGGGCGGGGAAGATGGCGTGGCCGACGCCGAACAGCAGCGCCGCCCCGGCCAGCAGTATAAAAGCCAGGACCGCCAGGCCGCGCACCTCCGGTCCTCCGGGGTCACCGATTGCCGTGGTCAGGGCGGCGAAGCGGGGGTGGTGGTGACCCCAGTCGAGCAGGCGTAGGACGGCCATATGTGCCCGTGGCGCAGCCAGTCGCCACAGTCCACGGGCCAGGCTGAAGATGAACCAGAACAGTCCGGCAAGCAGCAGTAGCAGCAGGGCCAGGCGGCCGGCAACCGCGGCCGCGAGTTCCAGCGAGGCCCCGAACAGCATGCCGGGCAGCAGGTAGGCCGGAGCCCAGGCGATACCGGAGAGGATGTTGATAGTCACGTAGCGGCCAATCGGCATGCCGAGCATGCCGGCGACCGCGGGCATGATCGGGCGCACCGGGCCGATGAAACGGCCGAAAAGGATGCTTTTGCCACCGTGGTGGTGGAAGAAATCGACGCCGCGATTGACCAGGCGCGGGTAGTTGCGGAACGGCCAGATGGCGCGCAATTCCTGCTGGAAGTGGCGACCGATCCAGAAGCTCAGCCCGTCGCCAAGGATCGCGCCGACCACCGCCCAGGCCACGGTAGGCAGGAAGGCGAGGTGATCGAGGGCGATCAGCGCACCGATGCCGAACATCAGGAAGGCGCCGGGCATGAACAGTCCGACGATGGCCAGCGACTCGGTGAAGGCGACCAGGAAGACGGCGAGCCCGGCCCAGTGCGGGTGGGTCGCAATCCATTCGAGCAAGGTCTCCATCGGCGGCGGTCGCCGCGTTGGTGCTAGCCGGCGAGTTCGCGCAGGACGCGACCGGCCGCAGCGACGGTCTGCTCGATCTCGGCGTTACCGTGTGCTGACGAGACGAAGCCGGCTTCGAATGCCGAGGGGGCGAGGTAGACGCCGGCGTCGAGCATGCCGTGGAAAAAGCGCTTGAAGCGCTCGCCATCACAGGCCATGACATCGGCGAAGCAGGTGACCTCGGCGGCGTCGGTGAAGAACAGGCCGAACATGCCACCGACGCGGTTGGCGGTCATGGCGATACCGGCGGCGGTCGCCTCGGCGAGGATGCCGTCGCAGAGTTTGCCGGCCTTGCTGGCCAGGTCGTCGTGGAAGCCCGCTGTGGCGACGATCTCCAGCGTGGCGAGTCCTGCGGCCATGGCCACCGGATTGCCGGAGAGGGTCCCGGCCTGGTAGACCGGGCCGACCGGGGCCAGGTACTCCATGATTTCGCGACGCCCGCCGATGGCCGCCACCGGCAGGCCGCCGCCGATCACCTTGCCCAGGGTGGTCAGGTCTGGCTGGATGCCGTAGTGCGCCTGGGCCCCGCCCAGGGCGACGCGGAAACCGGTCATCACCTCGTCGAGGATCAGCAGGCTACCGTGGCTGTCGCAGAGTTCGCGCAATCCCTCGAGGAAACCTGGGCGCGGCGGAACGCAGTTCATGTTGCCGGCCACCGGTTCGACGATGACGCAGGCGGTTTCCGCACCGATTTCGGCAAACGCGGCACGGCAGGCATCGAGATCGTTGTAGGGCAGGGTCACGGTGTGTTCGGCCAGCGCGGCCGGCACGCCGGGAGAGGTCGGTACGCCCAGCGTCAGTGCGCCCGAACCGGCCTTGATCAGCAGGGAGTCGGAATGGCCGTGGTAGCAGCCCTCGAACTTGATGATCGTGTCGCGGCCGGTAAAGCCACGTGCCAGGCGCAGGGCGGTCATCGTCGCCTCGGTACCGGAACTGACCATGCGCACCATCTCCAGGGTCGGCATCAGTTCGAGTACCCGGCGCGCCATGCGCGACTCGATCTCGGTCGGGGCACCGTAACCGAGGCCCCGCGCGGCCGCTTCCTGCACGGCCCGCACGACGTCGGGATGGGCATGGCCGACGATCATCGGCCCCCAGGACCCGACGTAGTCGATGTAGCGGTTGCCATCGCAGTCGATCAGCCAGGCGCCCTCGGCCCGATCGATGAAGATGGGGTCACCCCCGACGCCGCGGAAAGCGCGAACCGGTGAGTTGACGCCACCCGGGATCAATTCCCGGGCCTCGGTGAACAGGTCGTGCGAACGGGTCATGCTGGCTTCCTGGAGTCCTGGTCCTGGTTGGGTTACGTCGCTGTGAACGCCGCGTGGCAGGCGGTTGCCACGGTGGCGTCCATGATACCCGCGGCAGCCGGGTCACGCCTGCCCGGGAGCGTCACCGGAGGCGGCCGGTCTGGTCGATGCGCA
>QNFN01000286.1 GCA_003645555.1 Gammaproteobacteria bacterium
AAAGTTCAGTTACTGTTCGCTTCGCCAAAAAGCGTAGCTCTGCGTTGGCAAAGCTTGGAATAGGCTCACTATTCCTGCATTTTTCCGCCTTGATCTACACATTTTGGCTGTGCTCCTTAGTTATCGAACTTCACGCATGGCCAACTAGTTCGCGGTTAGCGTGCTGTGCACCGCAAATCCGCACCTCCTGGAGCGCCGTCGGTTTGGTCCGGACCCGATTTGCGGTGCCCTGCAAGCCGCTGTCCTGTTGCCACCCACCGGAGGCTGGCATAGGCTAGCCCGGCACCTTGGCAGGGTGGTGTTTGACAGAATAAGGATACGCTCTCGATGGCCATGATCGACCATAGCGTTCGCGACTTCGATCTGCTCCATGACGGCTTCCGGTGGTCCATCCCGGAGCGCTACAACATCGGTGTCGATGTCTGCGACCGCCAGCCCGGAGATGCTCTCGCGCTGGTCTGCGAGGATCACCTCGGCTCCGTCGCCCGCTACACTTTCGGCGATTTGCGCAACCATTCCAACCGCCTCGGCAACGCCCTGGCGGCGCTTGGCGTCACGCGTGGTGACCGGGTCGCGGTCATTTTCGCGCAGCGGCCGGAGGCGGTCATCGCCCACCTCGCCATCTACAAGCTCGGCGCGGTCGCGCTGCCGTTGTCGGTGCTGTTTGGTCCGGAGGCGCTGGAGTACCGGCTCGCCAACAGCCGGGCCTGCGTGGTGCTGACCGATGAGCCGCGCGCCGCGCAGGTCGAAGCGATGCGCGACCGGTTGCCCCACCTCGAACACATCGTTACCTGTGCCGGCGTCGGTGAAGGCCCGTTCTGGGAACTCCTGGCCAAGGGGGCCGACAGCTCCCCGGCGGTAGATACCGTGGCCGATGACCCGGCGATGCTGATCTACACCTCGGTCACCACCGGGCCGCCCAAAGGGTCGTTGAATGCCCATCGCTGCCTGCTCGGCAACCTGCCCGGTTTCGAGCTGTCGCAGAACTTCTACGCCCAGACCGGTGGCCTGTTCTGGACGCCGGCCGACTGGGCCTGGACCGGCGGTCTGCTTGATGCCCTGCTGCCGACCCTGCACTACGGCAAGCCGGTGCTCGGCTACGATGGCCAGGGACGTTTCGACCCGGAGCGGGTCGTTGACCTGATGGCACGGCACGGCGTGCGCAATGCCTTTATTCCGCCGACGGCGATGAAGATGCTGATGCAGGTACCCGACACCGCGTTGCGCGAGGTCAAACTCAAGGCCGTGATGTCGGCTGGTGAGAGCGTCGGCGAACGGGTCGTCGAATGGGCCGAACAGGCACTCGGTATCACCGTCAACGAAATGTGGGGCCAGACCGAATTCAACTACCTGGTTGGCAATTGCTCGGCGATCATGCCGGTCAAACTCGGCTCCATGGGCAAGCCGTTTGCCGGCCACTGGGTCGACGTCATCGACGACCAGGGCCGACCGCTGCCAGACGGCGAGTGTGGCGAGCTGGCGGCGCGTACCGGCGACCCGGTGCAGTTCCTCGGCTACTGGGAGAACGAGGCGGCTACCCAGGCCAAGATCCGCGGCGAATGGTTTCTGACTGGCGATGTTGGCTACCGTGATGCCGAAGGTTACCTCTGGTTCGTCGGCCGCCAGGACGACGTCATCTCCAGTGCCGGCTACCGCATCGGCCCCGGTGAAATCGAGGACTGCCTGATCCGTCATCCGGCGGTGGCCCAGGCCGCAGTCATCGGCGTGCCGGATGAACTGCGCGGCGAGATCATCAAGGCCTTTATCGTGCTGGCCCCGGGAGTGACGCCGGACAAGCAGTTGACTGGCGACATTCAGCGCCAGGTCAAGCGGCAACTCGCCGCCTATGAATACCCGCGCGAGATCGAATACATCGAGACGCTGCCACTGACCACCACCGGCAAGGTACGTCGCAAGGAGTTGCGTGATCGTGATCTGGCGACCCGCGGAGAGGGTGGTGTATGACTGATCGCACTGACATCCCGACCCTGCGCCGTATCCTGAGCGACAACCGCACCGTTGCCGTCGTCGGCCTGTCGGCCAACTGGCACCGGCCGAGCAATTTTGCCGCGAAATACCTGCAGGACCATGGCTACCGTGTAATTCCGGTCAACCCGGCCTACAACGAGGTGCTCGGTGAGCGTTGCTACCCCGATCTGAAATCGATCCCTGACCCGGTCGCTGTGGTCAATATTTTCCGGCGGCCAGATGACGTGCCGCCGATCGTCGATGACGCCATAGTTATCGGTGCCAAAGTGATCTGGATGCAACTCGGTGTGATCCATGAGCAAGCCGCAGCGATAGCGCGTGATGCTGGGCTCGAGGTGGTCATGGATCGCTGCATGAAGATCGAGCATGCGCGGATCTTTGGTGGACTCAACTTCATCGGCGTCAACACTCGCGTGATCTCGGCCCGGCGGCCGATGCAGATCGTCAACTGAGGAAAGCAGCGTGTCTGATCACGACTACGGCTTCGAGACTCTTTGCCTGCATGCTGGCCAGGTACCCGATCCGGCCACCGGTGCACGAGCGGTGCCGATCTACCAGACCACGTCCTACGTCTTCAACGACACCGATCACGCCGCCAGCCTGTTCAACCTGCAAACCTTCGGCAACATCTACACGCGGTTGACCAACCCGACCAACGCCGCGCTCGAAGAGCGGGTGGCGGCACTCGAAGGTGGGAGTGCCGCGGTGGCGACGGCGTCGGGCATGTCGGCACAGATGGTCGCGCTGCTGACGCTTCTGGAGTCGGGCGATCAGCTGGTCGCCGCACGTACGCTCTACGGTGGTACGTATTCACAGTTCGATGTCAGCTTCCGTAAGCTCGGCATCGATACCGTTTTCGTCGACCCCGATGATCCCGAAAACTTCCGCCGCGCGATCACCGACAAGACCAAGCTGGTCTACGGTGAGACCATCGGCAACCCGGTCGGGAACGTACTCGATCTCGAGGCGATCGCCGCCATCGCCCACGACGCCGGGTTGCCGTTCGTCGTCGACAACACCTTCGCCACGCCCTACCTTTGCCGGCCGTTCGACTTCGGTGCCGACATCGTCGTCCACTCAGCGACCAAGTTCCTTGGCGGTCACGGCACCACCATGGGCGGTCTGGTCGTCGAGAAGGGCGATTTCGACTGGGGCAACGGCAACTTCCCGGGGATGACCGAGCCGTCTCTGGGCTACCACGGGGTCATTTTCCACGAGACCTTCGGCGATTTCGGCTTCACCATGAAGTGCCGCGTGGAGACGTTGCGTACCTACGGTCCGGCCATGAGTCCGTTCAACGCCTTCCAGTTGCTGCAGGGTGTCGAGACCCTGCCGCTGCGGATGGACCGCCACGTCGCCAACGCCCAGGCGGTGGCCGAGCATCTCCGTGACCACT
>QNFN01000287.1 GCA_003645555.1 Gammaproteobacteria bacterium
AATTCCTCAAGCAACCTGCGCTGCTCCTCGTCCAGCTCGACCTGCTCGAGCAGATCGGGCCGCCGTTGCCAGGTCCGTCCCAGCGCCTGCTTGCGCCGCCAGCGGGCAATGGCCGCATGGTCGCCGCGGAGCAGTACCGCCGGCACCGTCCGCCCCTCCACGACCTCGGGCCGCGTGAAGTGCGGGCAGTCGAGCAGGCCATCCACGTAGGAGTCCTGCTCGGCGGAGTCCGCGTCACCCAGCGCCCCCGGAATCAGCCGGGTAACGCAGTCGACGATGACCATGGCCGCCAACTCGCCGCCACTGAGGACGTAGTCGCCCAGCGACCACTCCTCATCGATCTCGGCCTCGACGATCCGTTCGTCGATGCCCTCGTAGCGCCCGGCCACCAGGATCAGCCCGGTCCGTGACGCCAACTCCTCTACCCCTGCCTGGTCCAGGCGTCGCCCCTGCGGTGACAGGTAGGCCACCTTCGATCCTGCCGGGGCCGCGGCCCGTGCCGCGCGAATCGCATCGCGCAGTGGCGGGTAGCTCATCACCATGCCCGGGCCACCGCCATAGGGCCGGTCATCGACCGTCCGGTGCCGGTCATGCGCGTAGTCGCGCGGGTTCCAGGTCACCAGTTCGAGCAGCCCGGCATTGGCCGCGCGCCCGGTGATACCGCTGTCGACCACGGCCCGGACCAGCTCCGGGAACAGCGTGACGACATCGATGCGCTTCAGAACGCCGGGTCCCATGCCACCGTCAGCCGTCGCTGCGCCATGTCCACCTCGACCACCGCATGGCCGGGTGTGAACGGTATCAGCCGTTCCCGGTCGCCACGAACCACGAGTACGTCGTTCGCACCGGTCTCGATCAGGTGGTCGACCGTACCGAGGTCCATGCCCTCGGTGGTCACCACCGCCAGGCCGACCAGGTCGGCCCAGTAGTATTCGTCGGCGGTCAGTTCCGCCAGTGCCGTCCGTGGGACCGCGATCTCCGCGCCGGTCAATGTCGCGGCCACGCCGCGGTCACTGCAGCCCGCGAGCTGCACCACCAGTCCCTTGCCATGCACCCGCCCCGAGACCACCTCGAACGGGCGCCATTCGCCGTTGCGCTCGAGTAGCCAGGGGCTGTACTCGAGAATCTGTTCCGGTGGCTGCGTTCCAGAAACGATCCGGACCCACCCACGTACCCCATAGGGTCCGCCAACCCTGCCCAGCGGCACATAGGCGCCCGGGCCGGTCATTGCTGTCGCCGCCGTCCCGGGTGTGCCGGGGCCGCGGGTCAGGCCGCCGGGGCCGGGGTCTTGAGCAGGCTGGTGACCCGCTCAGAGGCCTTGGCGCCCTTGGACAGCCAGTAATCGACCCGCTCGCGGTCGACGACCAGGCGGTCGGCCTGGCCGGTAGCGATCGGGTTGAAGTAGCCGACGCGCTCGATGTAGCGGCCGTCGCGCTTGTTGCGGCGGTCGGTGACCACGATGTTGTAGAACGGACGCTTTTTGGCGCCGCCCCGGGCCAGTCGAATAGTGACCATGCTTGGTACTGTCCTTTTGTGCTCTCTGGATGCAACCGCCCAAGCGGGGCGGCCCACGAAACAGCGTATTATATCTGGACTACGCGCCAATGGAAGGGGTGCGTGCCTGATTCAGAAGCGCATGCCCGGTGGCATGCGACCCTGCATGCCGCGCATCATCTTGCCGATGCCACCCTTGGCGACCTTTTTCATCATTTTCTGCATCTGGGTGAACTGTTTCAGCAGACGGTTGACGTCTTGCACCTGCATGCCGGAGCCGGCGGCGATGCGCCGCTTGCGCGAACCCTTGATGACCTGGGTGTGGCGCCGCTCCTGGGGGGTCATCGAGTTGATGATCGCCACCATCCGCTTCATCTCACGATTGTCGACCTGGTTGCGAACCGCGCTCGGCAACGCGGCGGCGCCCGGCAGCTTGTCGACCAACCCCTCGAGTCCGCCCATCTTCTCCATCTGGCCGAGCTGGTCACGAAAGTCCTCGAGCGTGAAACCCTTGCCCTTCTTGATCTTCTGCGCCAGCTTTGCGGCCTGCTGGTGGTCAACTGTGTGCTGAACCTCCTCGACCAGGCTGAGCACGTCACCCATGCCGAGGATGCGCGAGGCCATGCGGTCGGGGTGGAACGGCTCCAGCGCCGCGCTCTTTTCGCCGGTGCCGAGGAATTTGATCGGCTTGCCGGTCAGTTCGCGTACCGACAGCGCGGCACCGCCACGGGCGTCACCGTCGGTCTTGGTCAGGATGACGCCGGTCAGCGGCAGCGCCTCGTTGAAGACGCGCGCGGTGTTGGCGGCGTCCTGACCGGTCATGCTGTCGACCACGAACAGGGTCTCGACCGGGGTTACCGCGTCGTTCAGGGCGCGAATCTCGGCCATCATGGCGTCATCGATATGCAGCCGGCCGGCGGTGTCGACGATGACGATGTCGAGGAACTGGCGTCGCGCCGCCTCCAGGGCGCCCGTGGCGATCGCCACTGGCTGCTGGTCGGGGGTGCTGGGGAAGAACTCGGCACCGACCTCGCCGGCCAGGGTCTGTAACTGCTCAATCGCCGCCGGGCGGTAGATATCGCAGCTGACCAGCATCACCTTTTTTTTGTGCCGCTCGGCCAGCCAGCGGGCCAGTTTGGCACTGGTGGTGGTCTTGCCCGAACCTTGCAGGCCGGCCATCAGGATGACCGCCGGCGGTTGGGCGGCCAGGTCGAGGGCGTCGTTGGCCCGGCCCATGGTCACGATCAGCTCGTCGTGGACCACCTTGACCAGCGCCTGGCCGGGGCTGAGGCTTTTCAGTACCTCCTGGCCGACCGCGCGTTCACGCACCCGCTCGACGAAGCTGCGCACCACGGGCAGCGCCACGTCAGCCTCGAGCAGCGCCATGCGCACCTCGCGCAGGGCATCGCGGATGTTCTCTTCGGTCAGGCGGCCCTGCCCGCGCAGGTTGCGGATTACGCCGCCCAGTCGCTGGCTCAGGTTTTCAAACATGCTTGTTCCGGTTCGTGCAGATGGCCGGCGGGAGTGCTGGCGGGACGGAGGCGGATTATAGGGTGAAGCTGTCGCCGGCACACAGTCGGTGCAGGTCGTAACCGGAGAGGTGGGCACGACACTCGGTAAAGATGGTGTCTTCGTCACCTGGCTTCGGGTGGGTCAGGTAAATCTTGGGCCGGTGAGCCAGCTTGAGTAGATCGGCGGCGAGCAGTTCGGGGCAGTAGTGACGCGAGGCGATGCTGAGCTCACGGTCTGCATCGCTGAAGGCCGCCTCGACGATCAGCATATCGAACGGCGGTTTGTTGTTGAGCGTATTCCACAGGCCGTCGTTGGTGGTCGTGTCGCCGCTGAACACCTCGCTGCCTTGCTCACTTAAGATGCGGTACGCGACCG
>QNFN01000288.1 GCA_003645555.1 Gammaproteobacteria bacterium
CGCCGATCCGTTCGAGGCCTGACGTGGGGCTCGCCAAGCGCATCATTCCCTGCCTGGACGTCGACCGCGGACGCGTGGTCAAGGGGGTGCGTTTTGTCGAGATTCGCGACGCCGGCGACCCGGTCGAGGTGGCTCGGCGCTACGATGCCGAAGGGGCTGACGAGATCACCTTTCTCGACATCACTGCCAGTTCAGACAACCGGGAGACCATGCTGCACGTGGTCGAGGCGGTGGCCAGTGAGGTGTTCATCCCGCTGACCGTTGGCGGCGGCATTCGATCTCTTGACGACATTCGCCGGCTGCTCAACGCTGGTGCCGACAAAGTCTCTATCAACACCGCCGCGGTGCACGACCCGGAGTTCGTTCGCAACGCGGCGGCACGTTTCGGTTCCCAGTGCATTGTCGTCGCTATCGATGCCAAGCAAGTCGCCAATGACCCGCCTCGCTGGGAGATTTTCACCCACGGGGGGCGCGAGCCGACCGGGCTCGATGCCATCGATTGGGCACGGCGCATGGCCGACTACGGTGCCGGCGAGATCCTGTTGACCAGCATGGACCGCGACGGCACCAAGAGCGGCTTCGACCTGGCGCTGACCCGGGCGGTCAGCGAGGCGGTCAATGTGCCGGTGATCGCTTCCGGCGGTGTCGGCACTCTCGATCACCTGGTCGACGGGGTGCGCGAGGGGGCCGCCGATGCGGTTCTCGCCGCCAGTATTTTCCACTTCGGTGAATACACCATCGAGGCGGCCAAGCGACACATGGCCGAGCACGGCATCGAGGTGCGCCTGTAACCTGCACTGGTGGCCTCCTGGCCGGATGCGCATAATGGCCGGCCACCACAGTGGCGGCTTGCCGCGAGGAAACGTTCGATCATGACCGATGCCTGGATCGACGAGATCAAGTGGACAGACGACGGCCTGGTGCCGGCGGTTGCCCGTGATGCCGAGAGCGGCGAGATGTTGATGCTCGCCTGGATGAATCGTGAGTCGCTGGCGCTGACTGCGCGCGAGGGGCGTGCCGTCTACTGGTCGCGCTCACGCGGGAAGCTGTGGCGCAAGGGTGAGGAATCGGGTCACGTACAGAAGGTGCGCGAGATCCGCCTCGACTGCGACAAGGACGTGATTGTGCTCAGTGTCGAACAGATCGGTGGCATCGCCTGTCACACCGGGCGTCGCCACTGCTTTTTCCGCCGCCTCGAGGGCGAGCACTGGGTCGAGGTGGAGCCGGTAGAGAAGTCACCGGAAGAGATCTACGGAAGCGGCCGGGGATGACCCGCGACATCCTCGCCGAACTCGCCGCCGAACTCGAGGCGCGCAAGGCCGGTGACCCGGACAGTTCCTACGTCGCCGGGCTCTACGCGGCCGGGCTTGACGCAATTCTACAGAAGGTTGGCGAGGAGGCGGTCGAGACTATTCTTGCCGCCAAACAGGGCGATCCGACGCACCTCGTGCATGAGACCGCGGATCTGTGGTTTCATAGCCTGGTCCTGCTAGCACAGCAGGGGCTGGGGCCGCAAGACGTTCTCGACGAACTCGAGCGACGCTTCGGCCTTTCCGGTCTGGCCGAGAAGGCCGCTCGGGGTAAGATAACGGATCTGGATTAGATCACCATTTTTTGGAGGAGAGGGGTATGGGCATCAGTATCTGGCAGCTGCTGATTATTCTGGTAATCGTGGTGCTGCTGTTTGGCACCAAGAAACTTCGTAACATCGGCGGCGACCTCGGTGGGGCGATCAAGAGCTTCCGCGGCGCGGTCAAGGACGGCGAAAAGGCCAAGGCTGACGCCCAGGCCGAGGCCAAGGTGATCAAGGAGGAGGAGGCTGAAGGCACCGTCATCGACGGTGAAGTCACCTCCAAGGAGAAGGATCAGGTCTGATCCACCGCAGCACAGCGGAATCCCCACGTGTTTGACGTTGGCTTCTGGGAACTGGCGATCATCATGATCGTCGCCCTGCTCGTAATCGGCCCGGAACGGTTGCCGCGTGTCGCGCGCACCGTCGGGCTTTGGTTGGGCCGTGCGCGCTCGGCATTCAACAACGTCAAGGCCGACATCGACCGCGAGCTCCGCGCCGAAGAGCTCAAGACCATGCTCACCAAGCAGGTCGATGTACCCGAGCTCAAGCAGTTCCGTGACGAGCTGACTAGCGATGTCGCCAGCGAGCCGTCGTCGGAAACCGCCAAGCCGACCGTAGAGCCTTCAGCATCAACAGCACCTTCAGTATCAGCGAAGCCGGGTGACGATGAGCGAGGCTGAGCAAGAAGAGGAAGCTGGGCAAGAGCAGCCCTTTCTTACCCATCTGATCGAGTTGCGTGACCGGCTGTTACGCGCGGTCCTTGCGGTGCTGGTGCTGTTTCTCTGCCTGTTCCCGTTCGCCAATACCATTTACAGGTACGTCGCTGACCCGCTAATGGCGCACCTGCCGGAAGGCAGCAACATGATCGCCATCGACGTGGCGACGCCGTTCCTGACCCCATTCAAGTTGGCGCTGGTCGCGGCGATTTTTCTGGCGATGCCGTACCTGCTCTACCAGGCGTGGGCGTTCGTTGCCCCGGCCCTCTACCGCCACGAGAAACGGCTGGTGATGCCGTTGATGTTCACCAGCTCGGTGCTCTTCTACACCGGCATCGCCTTCGCCTATTACATTGTCTTCCCGTTAGTCTTCGCCTTCCTCACCAGCACGGCCCCGGAAGGGGTCGAGGTGATGACCGACATCAACCGCTACCTCGACTTCGTACTGACCATCTTCTTCGCCTTCGGTCTTGCCTTCGAAGTGCCGATCGCGACCATTCTGCTGGTCTGGGCCGGGCTGACGACACCGGACAGCCTGCGTGCCAAGCGGCCCTACATCATTGTCGGTGCGTTCGTCGTCGGCATGTTTCTGACGCCGCCGGACATCATCTCGCAGACGCTGTTGGCGCTGCCGATGTGGATACTGTTCGAGCTCGGCATCGTCTTCTCGAGGCTCTATGTGAAGAAGGATGATGACGCGACGACAGATGACGAAGGGCCGGCCGAGACGCCCGATTACGGCGCGGCCGACCGCGCCGGGCAGGACAGCGATGAGCCGTTGAATGAGGAAGAAATGGAGGTCGAGCTCGACCGCATCGAGGCCGAACAGGCCGCACTCGAGGCGGAGCTCGACGAGCTCGGGTCTGGCGGTGACGAGGACGATGACGAGGAGAGCGAGGTGATCCTCGTGGATGCCGACACGCCGCCCGACACAGACCTGATGCCTGATGCAGGCGAAGCGCCCGATACAGACGAAGCGCCCGATACGGACGAAACGCCCGATACGGACGAAGCGCCTGATACGGACGAAGCGCCCCGCCGCGATCCGGGCTGACGTC
>QNFN01000289.1 GCA_003645555.1 Gammaproteobacteria bacterium
GCCCGCTCCTGCGGCAAGCAGGTCGACGAACTGGGACGGCTCGAGACCGACAAAGGAACCTGGCTGGTCGCCCGGCGCCAGGTCGCCGGCCAGGCCGCCGCCGCGCTGCTGCCCGCGCTGATTGAGACGGCCCTGGCCGGCCTGCCGATCCCGAAACGGATGCGCTGGGGCGACCGCGACGAAGAGTTCGTACGGCCGGTCCACTGGGTGGTGGTGCTGCTCGATGAGGCCATTGTCCCCGGCCAGGTGCTCGGTATCGACATCGGCCGGATCACCCGCGGCCACCGCTTCCACTGCCTCGAACCGTTGCCAGTCGCCAGTGCCGGCGACTATGTCGAACTGCTGCGCGATCGCGGTCGGGTGCTGGTCGACTTCGCCGAACGGCGCGCGACCATCCGCGACCAGGTCGAGGCGCAAGCGGCCACCGTCGGCGGCCGCGCGGTGATCGATGCCGGGTTGCTCGACGAGGTCACCGCCCTGGTCGAGTGGCCGGTCGCGCTGGCCGGGACCTTCGAGGAGCGCTTTCTCGACGTGCCGTCAGAGGCGCTGATCTCGACCATGCAGGGCAACCAGAAGTACTTCCCGGTGGTCAGCGAGGATGGCGCCCTGCGGCCCCATTTCATCACCGTCAGCAACATCGAAAGTCGCCATCCGGAGACCGTGCGGTGTGGCAACGAGCGGGTCATCCGACCGCGCTTCGCCGACGCCGAGTTCTTTTGGGCCCAAGACCGTAAGCAAGCGCTTACTGACCTCGAGAGCCGGCTGGAGAAGGTGGTTTTCCAGGAACAGCTCGGCACGCTGCACGATCGCGCCCGGCGCCTGGCCGATCTCGCCGCGGCGATCACCGAACGCACCGACGGTGACCCCGCCGAGGCGCGTCTGGCCGGACGCCTGGCCAAGTGCGACCTGCTGACCGACATGGTCGGTGAATTCCCGGATCTGCAAGGCATCATGGGGCGCTACTACGCCCGCCATGACGGCCTCCCGGACAGCGTCGCCGTCGCGCTCGAAGAGCAGTACCGGCCACGTTTCGCCGGCGACGACCTGCCGACATCAGCCATCGGCCGCGCCGTCGCGCTGGCCGACAAGCTCGATCTGCTGGTGGGGATATTCGGTATCGGCCAGCCCCCGACCGGCACCCGCGACCCCTACGCCCTGCGGCGTGCCGCCCTCGGCGCCCTGCGCATCATCCTCGAGGGAGGGCTCGACCTCGACCTCGTCGAACTGCTCGAGCTGGCCCGTGCCGGCTACGGTGAGCGGCTCACCGAGGCCGACGCCACCGACCAGGTGTTCCAGTTCCTGCTCGACCGGTTACGCGGCCATTATCTGGATGCCGGCTTCGGCCCCGACCTGTTCGAGGCCGTGGCCGCGCTACGCCCGTCAAGACCGCTCGATTTCGACCGCCGCATCCGTGCCGTGGCCGCGTTCCGTGAACTGCCCGAGGCGAAGAGCCTCGCCGCAGCGAACAAGCGGGTACGCAATATCCTCCGCCAGGCCGGGGCCGAGAGCCCTGGCGCCCCCGACCTGGACCAACTGCGGGAACCGGCGGAGCGCGATCTCGCCGAGGCCCTGGCGAGCCACGCCGCGGCCGTCGAGCCCGATCTTGCCATGGGTGACTACAGCGCCGCGCTAGCCGAGTTGGCCGGTCTGCGACCCGCGGTCGACCGCTTTTTCGATGATGTGATGGTGATGGACGACGATCCCGCCGTGCGCGCCAACCGCCTGGCCCTGCTCAGCCAGATGTCGGCGCTGTTCCTGCGCGTCGCCGACCTCTCCCGCCTGCAGTCCTGAGACCGGCGTCCAGATAATGCCCGCGCAGCTGGTCATTCTCACCGACGACGTGCTCGTGGGCGGTGACCAGGGCACGGCCTCGACTGACGCCGGGTTCGAGGCGCTCGCCCGCCTCGGACACGCCGGCTACGCCGTCGCCGTGATCTGCTCCCGGTCAACGGTCGAAGAGCGGGGCGCCGGGGCGGACCCGCACACGCTCCAGGATCTCGCCCAGGAGGCCGGTGGCCAGGTAGCGGCGTTCTTTCACCGCGCCCCCGGCGACGGAGGCCTTGCCGACGCCCTTGCTGATGCCGCCCGACGCTGGCCTGCCGACCTCGGGCTGGTGCCCTGCGTCGCCGGCAACGTCACCGATCTCGCCACTATCGCCACTTGCGGTGGCCGCCCGGTCAGCCTGGGCACGCACCTTGCCGCCGACGGTGACCTGCCAGACGACTGCTGCCACCACCCCGACCTCGGCGCCTTCGTCACCGCGCTGCTCGACGAGCAGGGAACGGCCAGTTGAGTTCCCCCGTGACGACGTCGAGTGAACTGCGCGGGAACGCCTACCTCGTGGCGGCGTTGCGCTCGCTGCTGTTTATCGCCGGTGAGTGGCTGCTGGTGGTTCTGTTCACCCTGTCGCTGCCGTTGCTTTTCTTCCTGCCCCTGGTGCATCGCTACGCCGTCCTGACCCGCTGGTCACGCTTCGCACTGGCCTGGCTGCGCCTGACTTGCGGTCTCGACTTCTCCGTGCGTGGTCGAGAACACATCCCGGCCGGCAGCGCGGTGGTCCTCAGCAACCACCAGTCCGCCTGGGAGACCCTGGCGTTCCAGTCCATCTTTCCACCTCAGGTCTGGGTGCTGAAGCGTTCGCTACTGTGGGTACCTTTTTTTGGCTGGAGCCTGGCGATGCTGCGGCCGATCGCCATCGACCGCGGTGGCCACAGCAAGGCGCTGCGCCAGGTGATCGACCAGGGCTGTGACCGGCTCGCCAACGGCATGTGGGTGGTGGTCTTCCCCGAAGGCACACGCATGGCGCCCGGCTCACTCGGACCATTCAACCCGGGCGGGGCCCTGCTCGCCGAGCGCGCCGGGGTGCCTATACTGCCGGTGGCGCACGACGCCGGCGCCTACTGGCCGCGCGGCGGCTTCCCGATTCGCCCGGGGACCATTCACGTTGCCGTCGGTCCACCGATCGATACCGCCGGATGCAAGGCCAAAGAGATTAACCGCCAGGCCGAAGCGTGGATCAGGGAAACCCTGCCTACACTCGGTACGCAACCGGAGGAAGGCTAAGGAACCTCTGATCAATTCATGAACTCGTATCTAGCGCCCAGAATGTCCAGCTTTATCGTTACCAAGCTGCGCAATAGCCCTGCTATTACGTGCACTTGGCGCCTCAAATCTGAACATTCTGCATCACCATCTACTTCGCCCAGAATTAATCAGAGGTCCCCTAAAGTGGAAAACGGCCATGGCTAAACAGCCGGTATCGCTGCGCTGGAGCCTGCTGCGCAGTTTCCTGCTGCTGGTGATGATCAGCTCGCTGTCGCTGTTCGCGATGATGCAGTACC
>QNFN01000290.1 GCA_003645555.1 Gammaproteobacteria bacterium
AAGTGGCCGCCGAACCCCTTCTGGTAGCCGAGCCCGGCAATGCGCAGCACCATCGGGTTGCGAAACTGGCCCTGCGAAAAGAATTGCAGCGACGCGGCCTCGCCGCGCAACTGGTCGATGGCATTGTGCAGGTAGGCGAGGTACTGGATCTCGGGGAATGGCAGCGCGCCGAGCAGTGCCGCCCCCTGCGCCACGCCGAGGATCGACTGTTCGTCGAGCAGGGTGTCGAACACCCGGCGCGGGCCGAAGCGTGCCTGCAACCCCGGGGTGACGTGGTCGACGCCGCCCTTGCGCGCGACGTCCTCACCGAACAGCAGCACTTCGGGGTACTGTGCCAACAGGTCGGTCAGCGCCCGATTGATCTGCACCGCGAGGTGACGCGGCGGACCGTTCTCGGGCAACCCGGCGTCACCCCAGGCGCGTTCACGGACGGCGCCGCCGTCGTCACGCACCGCCTCTCTGGCGACGGCGTCGGACCGATGTGGCGCCAGAGAGGCCATCACTTCGTCCCGGCTCGCCAGTGGCGGAGATGTGACAACGACCTCGGCTGTTACCGCAACCCGTTCCCGAGCTGCCGTCCACAAGGCACGGATGCCGGCGACATTGAGCAGCCCACGTTCGAGCAGCAGGTGGGCCGTACCGAGCAGCGGGTCACGCACCTCGTCGGCGGCGATGGCATCGACCGTACGGTAGGCCGTCTCGACATCGCTGCCGGCATGACCGAGCAGGCGCACCACGCTGAGGTGCAGGAAGGTAGGCCGCCGCGTGCGTCGGCAATGGTCGACCGCCGCCGCCGCTACACGCCAGGCGTCGGCCAGATCACAACCGTCGGCGCTGAACCAGGCGTCACCGAACTGCGAACGTAGTCGGTGCGCGATCCAGCCACCGGGTGTCGGCACTGAAATGCCAAGGCCGTTGTCCTCGCAGACGAACAACACCGGGATCGGCAGCTGCTGGTAGGCAGTCCAGGCCGCCATGTTGAACGCCCCGACCGCAGTGCTGTGGTTGGCGCTGGCATCACCGAAACTGCACAGGACGATGCTGTCACGGGGTACTGGCAGCGTACCGCCACGACCGAGCGCGACCGCGGTGCCGACCGCCTTCGGCAGGTGACTGGCGATGGTGCTGGTTTGCGGCACAATCCACAGCGGCGCACTGCCCCAGACCTTGTGGCGACCGCCGGCCATCGGCTCCTCACGGCTCGCGACCATGCCGAGCAGGGTGTCACGTACGCCGTCGACGGTCGGGTCATGGCGGCCACGCTCGAGCACCAGGGCGCCACTGCGGTAGTGCAGGAAGGCGGGATCGGTCGGCCGCGACAGCCGGCCGAGGACGACGTTGCCCTCGTGCCCGGCGCTGCCGATGGTGTAGTAGCCGATGTCACGCCGGCGCAAGGCGCGGGCCGCGTAGTCAAGCTCGCGACTGAGTAGTTGTGACTCGAACAACTCGATCAGGTCGGTACCCCGGGCACCCGGCAGGCCGGTGACGGGCGTGGTCGGATCGACAGGAGCGTGACGCTGGGCGGGCGCAGCATCCAGTAGTGCCTCGAGCCGCCGCTCGGGAGCGGTCGCGCTCATGCAGAGGCCTGTGATCGAAAACGAGCCCGTGACCGGATCATCACCATGCCCGTTGCTGCCCACCGCTGGTCCACGTCATCACCCCCGTATCGGATCGCGTTCCGGAGGCCAAGCATGGCCAAGCGCCATGCCACTGTCCAACCATGAAACGCTAGCTATACTGCGCTGCCCCACCACCGGACCCGCGAGGCCGATGACCCCGTCCGACCACGACCACGTCTTGCGCGGCACGCTGATCGGCGGCGTCGCCATCCTGATGTGGGCATCACTCGCCGTGCTGACCGCCTGGTCCGGGGACGTGCCCCCGTTCCAGATGGTGGCGATCGCCTTCACCGTTGCCTTCCTCATCGCCATGGCCCGCTGGCGACTCGCCGGCCAGCACATCGCGACCCGGTTGCGCCAGCCACCCGCGGCCTGGGCGCTCGGTGTCAGCGGCCTGTTCGGCTACCACTTCCTGATCTTCTACGCGCTGAAGAACGCCCCGGCGGTCGAGGCCAACCTGGTCAACTACCTCTGGCCACTACTGATCGTGCTGTTCAGCGCCCTGCTCCCCGGCGAACGATTGCGCTGGCGTCACGTCGCCGGCGCCGCGCTCGGTCTGGCCGGCACCGCGGTCCTGCTCGGCGGCAGCCTGATTTTCCGTTCAGAACATCTCGGTGGTTACCTCGCGGCGCTGCTTGCCGCCATCACCTGGGCCCGCTACGCGGTCCTCAAGCGCCGCTTCGCCCACGTACCGACCGATGCCGTCGGCGGCTTCTGCCTGGTCGGTGCCGCTCTCGCGATGCTCTGCCACCTGCTGTTCGAGACCACGATCTGGCCACAGGATGGCGGTGAATGGCTGGCCGTACTGGCGCTGGGGCTGGGACCCGCCGGCGGCGCCTTCTTTTTCTGGGATTACGGGGTCAAGCACGGCAACCTGCGCACCCTCGGCGCCTGGTCCTACACCATTCCACTGATGTCGACCGGACTGCTGCTGGTCGCCGGCATCGGTACCCTCACGGCCCGCATCGCTGTCGCCTGCGGGCTGATCGTCGGCGGCGCCCTGCTCGCCACCGACCGCCGGCGGCGACGCTAACCCCGCCACGCAACGGTCCCCGCGAGCCGCCCCGGGGGACGGGCACTCGCCTCCTGGCACCAAACTGACTACATTATGTGCTGACGGACCAGGTCCCCGATGGGGCAATAACCAGATAGACAGGTCCGCACTCAGCCGGTACTGCCGGCCGTTAACCACCTCAGGAGAACACGATGCAGACCAAATCCACCTGGGCAAAAGCCCTTCCCGGCCTGTTCCTCGGACTCGGCCTGGCGACGGCCGTACCGTTGCAGGCTGCCGAGACCATCACGCTAGGCGCCGCGGTGTCGCTGACCGGCAAGTACTCGACCGCCGGCAACCACACCAAGAACGGCTACGACCTGGCCGTCAAGAAGATCAACGCCGCCGGTGGCGTCAACGTCGGCGGCAAGAAGTACCAGATCGCCGTCAAGTACTACGACGACGAGTCGACCCCGGCGCGCGGCGCGCAACTCGCCGAGCGGCTGATCAAGCAGGACGGCGTCAAGTTCCTGCTCGGCCCCTACAGTTCCGTCCTGACCAAGGCGATCGCCCCGGTCACCGAGAAGTACGGCGTGCCGATGGTCGAGGCCAACGGTGCCTCGCGCTCGCTGTTCAACAAGGGCTACCGCTACATGTTCGCGGTGCTGTCGACCTCGGAGCAGTATCTCGCCAGCACCATCGCGCTGGCCGCGGGCGTG